>JBAUOM010000221.1:0-2739 GCA_049579765.1 Xanthobacteraceae bacterium | reverse complement strand
GCGCTGACCAGGCCGCCCGGCGTGTCGAGCCGCACGAGGAGCGCCGTCGCGCGCTCTTTCCGTGCCTGATCGATGGCGCGCGCGAGCTGGCGGGCGGTGGCGACGCCGATGGCGCCGTTGATGTCGGTCAGGAGAACGCCGCCCGTCGTCGGCGCCTGCGCCGCAGCCGGTAGGGCGGCGCACATCGCGATAGCCAGCGCGAGCGCCCGAAACGCCACCAGTCCCGTTGCAACGAGCGGTCGCATGCGCACAAGGTATGCCCGGCATCCCCCCACGCAAGATAGCAACTTGCCCCAGGGGGCGGTCGCGCCGCCGTTCAGCTGCCTCGCGCGCGTTGGCCCGCTTGCCGCGCCAAGCCGAGAAAATCCATGAGCGCGTCCGCGGTGGCGTCGGGCGCCTCGAACGGCGCGGAATGGCCGGCGCCGGCGATCAGCGTCAGGCCCGTCGCTCCCGGCAGGCCCGCGACATAGGCCTCGCCATGGGCGCGCGGGACCATACGGTCGGCCGCGCCCCAGATCACCGCGGCCGGCATGGCCGCGCGAAAGAGGCGGGCGATGAGCGCGCGGTTGTAGAAATAGGGCGGCTTGAACCCGACGAAGGAGCAAAAGCGCAGCATCTGATAGCGCCGCAGCTCCTCCTCGAGGTCGCCGCGGGCGCTCGGGAAGAAACGCAGTCCCGCCGCAGCGTGCTCGTCGGCGAACAGCAGCCGCCGCAGGCTCGCCAGCTCGACGCCGCGCTCCGGCTGCGAGTGCATGAACACGTCGCCGATGGGCGCGCCCGCCACGAACAGCCCACAGGCGCCGATCAAGGCCAGCCGCCGGACCCGCTCCGGGTGACGCACCGCCAATTCGGCGGCGATCCAGCCGCCGACGCAGTGGCCGACCAGATCGAAGCGCTCGAGGCCGAGCGCGTCGAAGACTTCGAGATAATGGAAGACGACGTCGTCGATGCCGTAGCCGTCGGCGAGGTCGTCGCTCTCCGCGCAGCCCGGATGGGCCGGCGCGATCACCCGGGCGCCCTCGCAAAGCCGCAAGTGACAGGGCTGAAAATCGCCCGTGACGGCATGCACGTCGGCGAGGCCGTGCAGATAGACCAGAGGTTCGCCCTGCCCCTGCTCGAGGACCGCCACCTTGCGGCCGCGCAGCTCCAGCACCGTCTTGCTCACTGCGCCGCCTCCACGCTGCGTTCCATTTCCGGAAAGTGGCGCGCGAACAGCTTCACCGAGCTTTCCTTCAGGCGCGGCGCGACCTCGTCCATGAACAATTGCATGCTCTTGCGCACGAGCTGGTCCGGCATGTTGCCCATGTGGAACTGGATCAGCAGGTGGCCGCACTTGGCGTGCTCGATGATGTCGAGGATGCGGCGATGGACCGTGTCCGGGCCGCCGACGATGATCGACTGCGAACGGTCGAGATCGCTCCAGTCCTCCGCGTCGCCGAGGAGCGGCGCGGTCGGGTCTGAGAATTTCAGGTAGCCGCGGAATTCGGCGGCCGGGATGTAGGGAATGCCGGGGCCGGCGGTGAGCATGCGGCCCTCGCGCCGCAGGTGCCCCTTGAGGCAGTTCTTGAGGAAGTACCAGACGCCCTCCCGGGCCTCCGCCCGCGCCTGCGCGTCGGTCTCGCCGACATAAGCGGACATGAGGATGCCCATGCGGAACGGATCGAAGCGGTCGCCGTGCTGCTCGAGAATCCTGGCGAATTGGGCCTGCGACTTGGCGGTCTCGCTGCCGTGGCTGCGCGAGGAGAGGAAGTAGCAGTATCCGCGCTTGGCGATGTTGACGAGCGTTTCGCTCGAGCGCGCGCTCGGGATCCAGACCGGCGGATGCGGGCGTTGGGTCGGCCGCGGCCACGGATTGACGTAGCGCAGGGGGTAGTGGCGGCCCTCCCAGGCGAACGGGCCGTCCTCGGTCCAGGCGCGAGCGATGAGGTCGACGGCCTCCCAGAACTGCTCGCGCGAGGGCGCCGAGGGGACGTCGTAGTTGAACGTCTCCGGTCCCGATCCGGGCGCGAAGCCGGCGATCAGGCGGCCGTCGGACATGTTGTCGAGCATGGCGTATTCCTCCGCCATGCGCAGCGGATTGAGGTGCAGCGGCAGCAGATTGCCCAGGATGACGATCTTGCCGTGCCTAGTCTTCTGCGCCAGCGCCGCCGCGATCAGATTGGGCGACGGCATCAAGCCGTAGATGTTCTGGTGGTGCTCGTTGAGCACCATGCCGTCGAAGCCGATCGCGTCCGCATAGGCGAGTTGGTCGATGTATTCCCGGTAGAGGCCGCGGCTCTTCTCGGCGTCCCACAGGCGGTTCGGCACGGTGACCCAGCCGCTGTCGTAGCTCGCATCGAAATCGGCCGGCAGGTAGGGGTAGGACATGAAGTGCCAGCAGTAGAGCCGGACCGGCTTGCTCATGCATTGCTCCCGGAGTGAGACATTCGCATCGAATGTTATTGCGGCAGGGCGGCGCCGTCACGGTCTCGACGGCGGCCTCGCAATGGTGAGGCTTTCCGCCTTGCGCAGTGCTATGCTGACGGCGGGATCCGGCCACGCATCGCGCGCATAGCACGCATACCGCGCCGACAAGGAACGAGTTCCGTCTAGCTGCGCCTGCAGCGGTAGTATTACTTATCCGTCAGTAATATAGACTACATCCGGGGCTTGGAAGAAGGAGCGGACGAGAGCCGGATTGTTCTGGATGTGGAGCAAGTCGGCCTCGATGCGATCCTGAAGCGATTGACCGCGGGTGAG
>JBAUOM010000220.1:0-1867 GCA_049579765.1 Xanthobacteraceae bacterium | reverse complement strand
TCCTCGAGCGCGGTCATCTCCCGCAGCAGGAAGGGGTGGCTGCGGATCGCGCCCTGCCCGAACTGGATCAGGCTGCGGGTGACGATGTTCGCGCCCTCGACCGTGATGCCGACGGGGACGGCGCGGTAGAGCGTGCCGAGATAATTGAGCGGACCTTCCTGCACCGCCTTGCCGCCGTGCACGTCCATGGCGTCGTTGGTCACGACGCGCAGCCGCTCGGTCGCCTGCTCCTTCATGACGGCGGTGATCACCGCCGGCTTGTGGCCCTGGTCGATGCCGGCGCAGGTGAGCCGGCGCGCGGCGTCGAGGAGGTAGGCGGTGGCGGCCATGCGGCCGAGCCGCTCCTGGATCGCCTGGAAGCGGCCGATCGGGAGGTGGAACTGCTCGCGGATGCGGGCATAGGCGCCGGTGACGTGGGCGGCGAAGGCGGCGCCCGCGGCCGACAGCGAAGGAAGCGAGATGCCGCGCCCGGCGGCGAGCGCGCTCATCAGCATCTTCCAGCCCTTGCCGGCCTGGATGGCGCCGCCGATGACGTTGTCGATCGGGATGAAGACGTCGCGGCCGATGGTCGGGCCGTTCTGGAACACCATCATCGACGGCAGGTGGCGGCGGCCGATCTCGACGCCGGGCAGGTCGGTCGGCACCAGCGCGAGGGTGATGCCGATCTCGTCGCGGTCGCCGATGAGGTGATCGGGATCGTAGAGCTTGAAGGCGAGCCCGATCACGGTGGCGACCGGCCCGAGCGTGATGTAGCGCTTGTGCCAGTTGAGCCTGATGCCCAGCGTCTCGCGGCCTTGCCACATCCCGCGGCAGACCACGCCGGAATCGACCATCGAGGCGGCGTCGGAGCCCGCCTCCGGGCTGGTCAGCCCGAAGCAGGGAATCTCCTCGGCGGCGGCGAGGCGCGGCAGCCAGTAGTCGCGCTGCGCCTTGGTGCCGAACTGGTGCAGGAGCTCGCCCGGCCCGAGCGAGTTCGGCACCATGGCGGTGACCGCGCCGGTGATCGAACGGGTGGAGAGCTTGCGGATCACTTCCGAATGGGCATAGGCGGAAAAGCCCAAGCCCCCGTCGGCCTTCGGGATGATCATGGCGAAGAATTTGTGGCGCTTGAGGAAGTCCCACACCTCGGGCGGCAGGTCGCGCAGCTCCCAGGTGATGCGCCACTCGTCGAGCATCCCGCAGAGCTCGTTGACCGGGCCGTCGAGGAAGGCCTGCTCCTCGCCGGAGAGCGTGGACGGCGGCACCGCCAGGAGCTTGCCCCAATCGGGATTGCCGCCGAACAGGTCGGCGTCCCACCACACGTCGCCGGCTTCGATCGCCTCGCGCTCGGTGTCGGAGAGCGTCGGCAGCACGTGCCGCGCCCAGCCGAAGATCGGCTTCGATAGCCAGTCGCGGCGAAAGGATCGTTCGCTCATGGAGGTTCCGGCTAAGCCCCGGCGCAAGTAAAGCACAGGTCGCCCCCCGCGCGCCAAACGGAAATCCCTCGCGCGCGCCGGCGGGGGCCGGACGCGACGCCGCAGGGGATGGAGGCGATCTGCTGCGCTATGCGGCGGATCGCGGGCTTGTTCAGGGACTTGCCTCGAACGTGCGCTCGGACTTGCCCGAGGACCTGCCCGGCGCGCGCGGCGCGTCATGCGCTGCAATTCACCGGCTGGCCTTCAGCCGTTGCCCTCTATCTCTGCCGCCGCCCCTTCTCGCCTTGCTCCCTCCGTCCTGGACTGCATCTTTTGCTCTCGCCGTCGCGGGCTGCATCTTTTTTCTCCATCACGAACCGCCTCGTCCTTCTCCATCTCGAGCCACACGTTGTCCTTCCTCTTCCTTCCTCCGCGGCGCGGTCGCGCGCGGATCGTCTCCTGTCCTTCGTTGG
>JBAUOM010000219.1:0-5830 GCA_049579765.1 Xanthobacteraceae bacterium | reverse complement strand
CAGTGGGACAACGTTGCTATTCTCATTCATGGCGTATCGCTCTCCTCGAGAGGTTCTGGCAGGCTCGACACCCGCCTCGATACGCCGCCTATCTCATTCCGTCATCACCCAGTTTCCCGCATAGCTCACGCCAACGTCCATGCGCCCGGATAGTCGCTGAGGATATGGCGTTCGGCCCACGAAGGGGCGATCGATCTCCACATATATGCTGACGTTGTATATCTTTCTGTCAACGGCGGACGAACTGCGGAGTTTCGCCCTAGTTTGGGGATTGCTGCTCGTCGTCTCGGCTGGCGCGACAACCAATATGGTCTGTTTCCTGGTCGTACGAGGCCGTGGGTCTTTGCGTCGGGACACGGTGGATCACCGCAGGAGCACGGGTGAAGCTGCGGCGGCCGCGCTTCCACCCGAGCAGGGGCGGCGCGAGCTCGGCCACGGCGGCCGCTGGATCGCGGCTGTCGAGCACGACGAGGTCGGCGGGATGGCCGATCGTGACGCCGTAGTCCGACGCATTCATCAGCCGCGCCGGCAAGCTCGTGACCATGTCGAAGCAGGCGCGTAGCTCGGCCTCGCTGCTGAGCTGCGCGACATTGGCATAGAGGTTGGCCATGCGGATGAGCGAGCAGTCGCCGAACGGCGTGAACGGGTTGAGCACGTTGTTGGTCGCGAGCGAGCAGGTCACGCCGTGCGCCATCAGCCGATGCGCGGGCGCGACCCCGCGCGGCACGTGGTGGTCGCGCTCGCGCCCCATCAGGAACAGGTCGGTCGCCGGCAGCACGGTCACCGCGACCCCGGCGTCGGCGAGGCGCCGGCCGATCGCATCGAGGCGGAGAGGCTCGACGGCGGAGAGCTTGGTGACATGGCCGATCGCGACCCGGCCGCCCCAGCGCTGCGCGTCGGTCTGGCGGCACACTTCGTCGAGATGCATCCACGACGGATCGAGGTCGAAGTCGAGATGAAAGTCGATGTCGAGGTCGAACTGGCGAGCGATCGCGAAGATGCGCGCGACCTGCGCCGCGGGATCGCTGTCGGTGTAGGGGCAGCCGCCGATGACTTCGGCGCCTTGTTTGCAGGCCTCGACCAGCAGCTCCTCGGCGCCGGGATCGTTGGTCAGGCCTTCCTGTGGAAAAACGCACAGCTCGAGCTCGATCGCCCAGGCGTAGTCGCGGGCGAGCCGGCGCAGGGCATGGAAGCCGCGCAGCCCGACGCGGGGATCGACCTCGAGATGCGTGCGCATGCGGGTGGTGCCCTGGACGATGGCCTTCTCCAAGGTGCGCTGCGCGCGGGCGTAGATGTCTTCCTCGCTGAAGGCGCGCTTGGCCGCCGCCACCGACGCGATCGCTTCGGCGAGCGTTCCCTGCGAGCAGTCGCAGCGGTCGAGGATGTGGGCCTTGTCGAGGTGGATGTGGGTCTCGACCAAGCCCGCGATCACGAGGCGACCGTCGAGGCGTTCCTCGGGCGCATCGGCGGCGATGGCGCCGGCGATCTCGGCGATGCGGCCGCCGGCGACAGCGATATCGACGAGCGCCCCCCCGCCGCCGGCGAGCCGCCCCTGGCGCAGTACGAGATCGAGCGCCACGGCGGGCCGCCGCTATTGCGCCGCTTCGGAGCGGCCGAGATAAGCCGCCTCGAAGCGTTCGCCGATCGCATCCTCCGGGAGTTTGGCGCCCGGCGACAGGGCCTGCTCGATGATGGCGTGACGCAAGGCGCGATAGATCACCGCCGCGCGATCGGTGCCGTTGCTTGAGGTCTGGCGCGCGCCTTTCGACAATATCCCGATCCGCTCAGAACTCGACGTCGAGCTCTTCCAGTTCATCCGGCTCGGCCTTCGCACCGTCGATCCATTCCTGCATCTGCGGCGTGGCCATGACGGTCTGACAATAGGCGGCGCAGCGGGGGTCGAGCTTGACGTCGTAGGTGAGGAAACGCGTGACCACCGGGGCATACATCGCGTCCGCCATGCAAGGCGCCTTGCCGAAGAGATAGGGGCCTTTCCACTTGGTCAGACATTCGCGCCAGATCGCGACCACGCGGTCGATGTCGGCCTGGGCGCCGGCCCAGACCTTGAAGCCGGGGTAACGCGCCTTGAGGTTCATGGGGAGCGCCGAGCGCAGGTTGCTGAAGCCGGAATGCATCTCGCCGGAGATGGCGCGGCAGTGCGCGCGCGCGGCGCGGTCCTTCGGCATCAACCCGGCATCCGGCTTCAATTCGTTGAGAAATTCAGCGATGGCGAGCGTGTCCCACACCTTGACGCCGTCATGGGTGAGGCAGGGGACGAGAAACGATGGCGACAGCAGAAGCAGTTCGGCGCGCGTCGAAGGATCGTCGCTGCGCGCCTGCTCTTCCTCGAATTCGAGACCGGCCATTTTGCAGAGCAGCCAGCCGCGCAGCGACCACGAGCCATAGTTCTTACTCGCAATGGTCAGCGTGGCCATGAATGGTCCCCCCTTCGGCGCCCGGACGCCCGGGCTTGGTGGGAACGGTCAGCCGGGCCGCGCACCCACCGCTCGCGACCGCACTCGGCGACCGCGTACGAAATTATCTCGCACCGCAGCATAAAATGCACTAGCCTTTTCTGCTGCACGGGTGCGCCGCTTGCCGGGCCGCGACGGCGGGCGACGCTCGGGGAACGCTGGGGAATGCTCTACCAGGCCTATCAAGCCCACAACGATGTCATGGTTCCGGTCCGCAACTGGGCCGGCTCGGCGTTGCGCGCGCTCGGTCAGCCGCTGGCCGGCGTTGCCGACAACGCCGTCCTGCGCAACCTGACTGCCGCTTACGAGATCATCGCACGGGCGGGGTTGACCCATGCCCGTCCGGCCTTCGGCATCGACAGCGTTACTATCGGCAACCGCGAGGTGGCGGTCCGCGAGCGCGCCGCGCTGACGACGCCGTTCGGAACGCTGCTGCACTTCAAGAAGGACATCGATACCCCGCAGCCGCGCGTGCTGCTGGTTGCACCCCTGTCGGGCCATTTCGCCACTCTGCTGCGCGGGACCGTGCGCACCATGCTGCCCGAGCACGACGTCTACATCACCGACTGGCACAACGTGCGCGACGTGCCTCTGATGGATGGCTCCTTCGGCTTCGACGCCTATATCGAGCACCTGATCCGGTTCCTCGAGGCGATCGGCCCGGGCGGCCATGTGGTGGCGGTGTGCCAGCCTTGCGTTGCGGTGCTGGTTGCTGCCGCGGTGATGGCGCAGGCCGCAAATCCCGCGCAGCCCCGCAGCATGACTTTGATGGCGGGGCCGATCGACACCCGCGTCAACCCGACCAAGGTCAACAAGCTCGCCAATTCGCAGCCGATCGAGTGGTTCGAGCGCAATCTCATCGCCGCCGTGCCGCTGCGCTACCCGGGCGCGTTCCGCCGCGTCTATCCCGGCTTCGTTCAGCTCGCGGCGTTCATGAGCATGAACGTCGAGCGCCACCTGAAGGCGCACCGCGAGCTGTACGATAATCTGGCGAAGGGCGAGCACGAGAAGGCGCAGGTCACCAAGGCTTTCTACGACGAGTATTTCGCGGTGCTCGATCTCACGGCGGAGTTCTATCTCGAGACTGTTCGCCTGGTTTTTCAGGAATGCGCGCTACCGCTCGGCAAGCTCGAATGGCGGGGCGAGCGCGTCGAGCCGCGGGCGATCAGGCGCACGATGCTGCTCACCGTCGAAGGCGAGCGCGACGACATCTGTGCCGTCGGCCAGACCGCGGCGGCGCACGAGCTGTGCACGGGACTGCGCCCCTATCTCAAGCGTCATCACATGCAGGCCGGGGTCGGGCATTACGGCGTGTTCAGCGGCAACCGCTGGACCGGCCAGATCTACCCGCTGGTGAAGAACGTGATCCTCGCCAGCGAATGAAGCTCCGCCGGCACCGCCAACGCGATCGCAATCCGCCCCGTGCGAGGTCGGAACTGGCCCCGATCTTGCTTCGCCCGCCGACTTGCGGGACCGGGACCGACCACGGGAGGCTGCCGTGCCAGTGAGGATCATCGCAGCGGAGCCGGAGCCGCTCGCCGTCGATACCGGCCGGACGGCGCTCGTCATCATCGACATGCAGCGCGACTTCCTGGAGCCAGGAGGCTTCGGCGCGGCGCTCGGCAACGATGTCGCCCGCCTCAAGACGGCGGTCGGACCGTGCGCGCAGGTGCTCGCCGCCGCGCGGCGCGCCGGCATTCTCGTCATCCATACCCGCGAGGGACACCGGCCCGACCTGACCGATGCTCCGCCGATCAAGGTCGCGCGCGGGGATCCCGCGCTGCGGATCGGCGCCGCGGGGCCGATGGGCCGCATTCTCGTGCGCGGCGAGCCCGGGCACGACATCATTCCGGAGCTCTACCCCGCCGCCGGCGAGCCGGTGATCGACAAGCCGGGCAAGGGCGCGTTCTACCAGACCGATCTCGAATTGATGCTCAAGAACCGCGGCATCGAAATCTTGCTCGTTTGCGGCGTCACCACCGAGGTCTGCGTCAACACGACGGTGCGGGAGGCCAACGATCGTGGCTTTCGCTGCATCGTGCTCGCCGATTGCTGTGCCTCGTACTTTCCGGAATTCCACGACATGGGGCTGAGGATGATCAAGGCCCAGGGCGGGATTTTCGGCTCGGTATCCGCCTCCGCGCCGGTGATCGCTGCGCTCGCGCCCGCGCCCGCGTGACCGATCATCCGCGCCGGGGTGGCAGCGGCGGCGGGCATTTGGTCAGCGAACTCAAATTTTCGGCACGCACCCCATTGCCCGCATGGCCGGCCGCTCGCCGAGCGGGGCTGCCGCAGCTGCTAACTGCATGAATTGCCACGCGCTTGCTGCAGGCGGGACGGGTCGACGCCATCCCATCGAGCGGGCGCCGAAGTTGGCACGCCGCTTGCGATGAATTTCATCAGGACCGCCGCCGTTGTGGGCGCCCGGTCGCTCCTCGGCGCCACCCCGGCTGGGCGCAAATGCGGGTGGGGCTCGAGGCTTTGCCTGTCGTTGATAGGGAGGGAGGGCGCATGATGTCGATGACGTCCGAGATGAAACGTCCGGTGCTGTGGACGACCGGCGACTGGAACGCTTTTTTCGGGTTCGGCACCAACATCCTCGTCAACATGCTCGTGCTCACGGGCCTGTTGCGGTTCGTGCTGAAGATGCCGGATTCGCTCGTCTTCGGCCGCATCCTGCCGGCGCTCGGCCTGATGATGTGCCTATCGACAATGTACTACGCCTTTCTGGCCTACCGGCTGGCGCTGAGGACCGGCCGCAGCGACGTCTGCGCGCTCCCTTCAGGCGTGAGCGTGCCGCACATGTTCATCGTCACCTTCGTGATCATGCTGCCGATCACGCTCAAGACCAACGACCCGATCAAGGGCTGGGAGGCCGGCCTGGTCTGGGTGTTCTTCCAGAGCTTCATCCTGATGATCGGCGGCTTCATCGCTCCTTATATCCGCAGGATCACGCCGCGCGCGGCGCTGCTCGGAACGCTCGCCGGCGTCTCCGTGACCTTCATCTCCATGCGCCCGGCGCTCGAAATGTACATGACGCCGGTCATCGGGCTCACCTGCTTCGCGATCATTCTCGTGAGCTGGTTCGGGGGCTTCAAATATCCCAAGGGCATTCCGGCCGGCCTCGTCGCCATCGCCGCCGGCATGCTCATCGCCTGGGGCTCCAACCTGTTCGGTCTCGGCTACGGCGGGCTGAGCCTCGCGGGCCTCATGGGCGCGTTCACGCATTTCGGCTTCTCGGTGCCGATCCCCGCCGTCGATCATGTGTTCTCGGGCTTCGAGTACCTCGGCGTGATTCTCGTCACCGCGATCCCGTTCGGCATCTACGACCTGGTCGAGGCCATGGACAACGTCGA
>JBAUOM010000218.1:0-1754 GCA_049579765.1 Xanthobacteraceae bacterium | reverse complement strand
CGCCCTCGCGCAGCGGCAGCATGCGCAGCGCGAAGTCGCGGGCGACCTCGACCTCGACCCCGCCCATGCCGAAAGCGAGCGACAGGCCGAAATCCGGATCACGCGAAATGCCGGCGAAGACTTCGATGCCGTCGGAGACGAACTCCTGCAGCAGAAACCCGCCGTCGGAAGGTCGCGGCTCGATCCGGTCGAGGCGCTCGTGCAGCCGGGCGAAGGCGCGCGCGAGGTCGTCATCGCCCGCGAGCCCGACCGCCACGAGGCCGAGCTCGGTCTTGTGGGGAATGTCGTCGGAGAGCGCCTTGAGCACGACGGGATAGCCGAGCGCGCGGGCGGCGTGGGTTGCCTCCTCGATCGTCGTCACCCGATACTCACGGGCGACCGGCACGCCGAACGCGGCGAGCAGCCGCTTGGCATCGTATTCGTTGATGGTGCGCCGGGTGGGCCCGGCCGTGAGCAGATCGGCAAGCCGCGCGCGCTGCGGGCAGGCGACCGTGCGCAGCGGTTGCTGTCGCATCATGTAGCGGCCGATGCGGTCGAGTGCGCCGAGCCCCTGGCGCGTGCCGCCGATCTGGACGAGGCCCGCCGCGCGCAGCGCCTTGGCCTGCTGGGCGTTCATCACACCGGGACGCGAGCTCATGAGGTAATAGGGCTTGCTCGACCCCTCGGCGGTGGTCGCCAGCATCTTCACGTTCTCCAGCACGCGCCTGGGGTCTCCGAGCTGGCCCTCGTTGCCGGTGTCGGCACAATAGACGATCGCGTCGATGCGGTCGCTCTTGTCCACGACCGACATGGCGTGCGGCAGGTTGACGGCGTAGTCGCCGTTGCCCCAGGCGTCGAACGGATTGCCGTCGCCGGTGATGCGGCCGATCACGCGTTCCGCCTCGGCCCGCTCCGCCGTCGACAGCGGCGGGAGCTCCAAGCCGACCGCGGTGGCATTGTCGAGAATCATCTCGGCGAGACCGCCGGAGCCGGTGATGACCGATATGCCCCGGCCGCGCGGCCAGCGCGCGCCCTGGCACACCGCCAGTACCTCGGTCATCTCGTCGAGGTCGCTGACCTCGATGGCGCGATGCGCGCGCAGCAGCTCGGAGAAGACTCGCGATTCCCCGGCAAGCCCGCCGGTATGGCTGGTAATGGCGCGCTGCGTGCGCTCGGTGCGTCCGACCTTGAGCACGACGACCGGCTTGCCGGCATTAGCGGCGCGGTCGAGCGCGGCCACATAGCGTTCCGGTTCGCGCACGGTCTCGGTGAAGGTCGCGATGACCTTGGTCGCGGGATCGTCGATGAGATATTCGAGATAGTCGACCGTCCGCGTGACGGCCTCGTTGCCGGCCGAGACCGACAAGCTGACGCCGTAGCGGCGCAGGTCGGACAGGATGGCGATGCAGACCGATCCGCTCTGGGAGACGAAGCCGACATTGCCGGCGAGCCCGGTCGTGTCCATCACCGTCTGCTTGTAGGTGGTGACGCGTGCCGTGGGGTTGAGAATTCCCATGCAATTCGGCCCGCAGACGGGCATGCCGGCCTCGCGGCAAAGGCCGGCGATCTCGGCCTGCTGGCGCGCGCCCTCCTCGCCGAGCTCGGCGAAGCCGCTGTCGTAGATGACGGCGGCGCGCGCGCCGCGTTTGACCGCGAGCCGCACCTGCTCGCCAAGCAGCGGCTTGCGGATGCTGAATACCACCACGTCCGGGGCTTCCGGCAGGTCGGTGAGGCTCGGATAGCAGACGTGGTTGAGCACGGTCTGATATTTCGGG
>JBAUOM010000217.1:0-5692 GCA_049579765.1 Xanthobacteraceae bacterium | reverse complement strand
CCGGCTTGATGCGGCCGGAAGGCGCAGGCCGGCGATGACGCTGTCCTCGCGGCCGATCTAAAGCATGATCCCGAAAAGTGTGCAGCGGTTTTCGGAAAAGATCATGCTCAGACAAGAAGCTAGATCGGGATGACGATTCGAAGAAAAGTCATCCCGCTCTAGCCGATCTGTGTAAGATCACGGCGTTGTGCGGCAACGACTGCGTACGAAGCATCTTCATGAAGCGTTGAGGCTCCGGCGCAAAAAAAGCCTCAATCGGCGGCAGGCGCGCGCGCATCGTGTCGCCGCCGGCTGCGTTGCCGAAACACGCAACCGCAGCCCATCGCTTGCATGCTCGGGGCGCGCGCATGGCGTGGCCGGCATGCCCGTTGTTTACCCGTTTGCACCGAACAGATAACGTAAGCCGTCAACAGGAGGGCAAATGCAATGCGTTATTTGTCGGCCGTCTGCTTTTTCGCGATCGTAGCCTTTGCAGACGCGAGCCCCGCAGAGGCACAACAGAACTGTGCTTGCTTTTGCAGAGTTCAGGGCGAAAGCGGCGGTGGCTGCTGGGTTGACGTGCCGGGTTGCAACCCTCGTTCCGGCGTCCGGACGTGCAACGACGGGGCCATGTGTGGCTACAATTGTGGTACCCCTGGCCTCCCCGCTAGACGGAGCGCGCCGCGCGCGCATCCTCTCGGGCAGCATTATCGGCCAACCGAGCAGGGGCGGTAGCGCTGCATTTCGGTTGTCATCGAGCATGCCTTGGGTGCAATCAAGCGGCGCATCGTCACGATGCGCTTCGCCCCGAAAGCGACCGAAGTGCTGCATCCCCGCGAATTGAAGGCTCAGCACTTCAATTTGCCGACGTCGACATTGACCGTGCATTGCTCGGCGATCGACTTGACCGCTCGCGTGAAATCGGGGTCGCGCAGCAAGTCCTGATAGCTCATTCCGCCGACGGCTGCGCTGGACGCCTGTGACAGATTGAAGACCAGTGCGATGACGTTCAGCGCGCTGAACAAACACAGTAGCGTCATCAAGAAGCGTGACATTGCTGATCTCCCGATGCGTTTTCAACAGCAAGAATCCATCCGCTCTATTCGAGCCCGCAGCCGACCTCTGTTTGGTCCACCGGCAACCCGGCGAGCTGCGCCTCGCCAATGAAGCCCTCACCGCGGCCATGGATCGCCTGAGCGTCATTGCTTCGCGACGGTCGCTCCAGCTTCTATCGACGCCACGAGCTCTCGATGCCGCCGGGCTGCGCCATGGAACACCAACAATTTCAGATCATCCGGCCATGCCTGCAGGAGTCAAGCGTGCCGACTTCAATCGGATGGTCATGGGCAGTTCGCTATCGTGAAGGCGGCCAGGGTGGCGCGCGCCTTGTCCGTGTAGTGATATTCGTAGCTGAAGCCCTTCTCTCTTATTGTGCGCAATGCGTCGGCGTCCCCGCAGACTTGATTTTGCGCCCTCTGCTTCAGTTCCTGGCGGTCAACCCTCTCGCCGTCTCGGACCTCGATCACGTACCAGTAGATGTTCTTGCGAGGTTCGTACCTCAGGTCCACCAACGTGGTGAACGCGTCTACCTTGACGGGGAGCTTGCGCTTCGCGTCGGCTTCCAGCTTCTTTAGCCCTTCGTCGGAGCGGCGGTCTGCTCGCTCACTATAGACCTCATAGGCGACGACAATGAACGCAACGAGCGCGATCGATATCAAGGAGCGCCTCGACATTGGGGACATCGCTCCGCTCCTTCCCTGTTCCTCTCTTCTCCTACCGGAGGTGGTCACGCAGTGCCCCTGGCCGGTACGCCCGACCGCGTCTCGCCACCCCTTGCCAATCGCGCTGGATCGGCTGGCAGCTCGGATACGGTAGCTCTGCTGATACGGGTCAACCGGGCAAGTCAAGCCCAAAACCGGGAAGTCGGCGCCGCCATCATCAGCCTGCGCTCTCGTCTCACAGTTGGCTGCATGTGTCCCCGACGGGACGGTTCAGGAGCGGGCCGGGGACCCGGAGGCCCATGTAAACGGCCGCCCACGATCGCGGCTGGCCGAAAAACGCGTCGCAGGCAGCCGGCATGCGACTTCCGCAATCTGATTCATGCCAGGCGCAATTCAAATCGTTTGCCATCGGTCTTTCTTGTTCCGATCCTGGTCGACGTCGAATCCGATGACACGCGTTCGCCGCCCGATGAGCGAGATCTCGACCACGAAGCCGACAGGAGGCCCGTCATGAAATGGATCACTCGCGCCAACGTGAAGGTCGACAGGGTGGCGTGCCCCTGGCTCATTCGCACCTTTATCGACAAGGAGGCCGAGTTTCTATTTGTCCCGGTCGAGCAGGTCGAGACCGTCGCCGCCGAGACCGGGGCGATCCCCTACGACACGTCAGGCGCGGAGCTCGGCCACCACGGCGACGAATGCTCGTTCGACGCGATCGTCAAGAAGTACCAGGTCAAAGACCAGGCAATCGACCGCTTGGCGATGATCGTGCGGGGCGCCGACACCCGGCGGCCCGATCTCACGCCGGAATCGCCCGGGCTGGAAGCGATCGCCGAAGGCTTCCGGCGGCTGGCCGCCGCGGAACGCTACGACGACCACGAAACCATCCACCGGGAGCGGCATCTTTACGATGCGCTTTACCTCTATTGCGGTGGCGATCCCGAGAAGTTGCGCCGGGATTGAGCGACGTCACGCTCCGGCAAAGCGCGACGGCACATGCGCATGGCCTGAGGCAGGGAGTTTGCAGCGATGGCGCTTCGCTTGCTCGGTCACATCGAGCTGCCCGCCAATCGAGCCGAGGGCGGGTTCGATCACGCGGACGTTCATCTCCTCACCGATCGGCTCTACGTTGCGCATACCAGCAACGATGCGATCGACGTAATCGACAGCGCGCGCGATCGCTACGTCGAATCGATCCCCGGACTGGCGGCAGTGGCGGGTGCGCTCGTATCGGAAACACGCGGGCTCGTCTTCACATCCAATCGAGGCGAAAATACCGTCTCGGTGTTCGCGCCGCATGCCGAGCGGGACGCGTTCAAGATCGCCGTGGGCGTGAAGCCGAACGGTCTCGCCTTTGATCCGGCTCGCAATATTTTGATTGCCGCCAATGTCGGCGACCCGTCGATTCCGGATTCGTATTCGGTATCGGTGGTGGATATTGCGCGCCGGGAGCGGATCGCCGAAGCCAAGGTCCCGGGCCGCACGCGTTGGGCGATCTACGACGCGGCACGGGATATGTTTTTCGTCAACATCGCCACTCCGGCGCGGATCATCGTAATCGACGCGCGCGACCCGACCAGGATCTCGAAGGAGTACGAGATCCCGGCGGCCGGACCGCACGGACTGGACCTCGATGCGGCCACGGGTCGGTTGCTTTGCGCCTGCGATGCCGGCGTATTGCTCGCAATTGACGCGGCATCGGGCGGCGTGCTCGCCGATGTTCCCCTGAGCGGCGCGCCCGACGTCGTTTTCCTGCATCCGCAATCTGGTCGCCTCTACGTCGCGATCGGCAGTCCCGGGGTCATCGACGTCATCGATATTGGCGCCATGCGCCGCGACGAGGTGGTCACGACGGAAGCGGGCGCTCACACGCTGGCGCTCAACCGGAAGAGAAACAAGGTTTACGCGTTCCTGCCACAGTCGCATCGTGCCGCGGTATTCGCCGCTGCAGCCTGAGGCCGACGATGGTCGCGCCGGAGACGCCTCAGAAACGACAAGGCGTTCCCGGCGACGCACCAACAAGGCCAACCCGATCGAAGTGCTCACATATTGCCGTGCCCGCGCTTGATGGTCTGGCGGATCACCGGCGCCGTGACCTGGTCGGAGATTTGGATGTTCCACATTTCGCTTTCGCCCTGCGCGGCGAAGTCGGCGAACAGCTTCGGGATTACCGACACATCGCGGATCTCGTGGCCGCGCAGGTCGAAGCCGCGCGCGATTTTCTCGAGCGCGGGCCGGCCGAACACAGCCAAGCTATCGTCGAGGCCGTCGGCGCGCAGCTTGTGAAACTCCGAGCCGTATCCGCCGTCGTTCATCGCGCAGATCAGGATGCGAAATCCTTGACGCTTGAGCGTCTCGAGCTCCTGGATGTGGAACAAGAGCCCGCCGTCTCCTTCGAACAGCACGATCTTGCCCTCGCGGCCCTGCCAGCGCGCAGCCGCAACCCCAAGCGCATACGGCAGGCCGTTGCCGACCGCGCCGAATTCACGGACCGTCGTGTAGCGCTCCGCCGGCCTGCCGCGCATCTGGGTGTTGAAATAGGCCTGATGGCCGCCGCCGACGACGATGTCCCAGTCCTTTGGAACGACCGCATCGATGGCTCGGATCGCCTCGCGTGGATCCAGCACCCCCGGCGCGATGTCGAACGGCATCGAGTCCGCCGGCTCGGTCGCGATGCGATGCGCCAGCTCTTTCGTGCGTATAGCCGCCGCCGTCGGTTTGCCGACGCCTAGCTTCTTGTCGAGGCCGGCAAGGATTGCCTCGATGCCGATGAGCGCATCTGATCTGACGTAGATGTCGGCGGCCTTCTGCCCATCGCGCAAGCCGCGCGGGGCATCATCCAACTGGATCTTGCAGGCCTTTGTGAAGTAGTGCCCGCCACCGACGTAGTAGGACAGGCTCGTGCCAACCGCGAGCACGACGTCCGCGGACTCGTACATCTCCCTGCCCAACGACGTGAAGTAGCTGCCGGTGGTGCCGAGCCCGAACGGATGGTCGTGGAAGAGACCGCGCGCCGGCAGCGTGTTGGAGAGCAATGCGCCGCAGCGATCGGCGAGCTTGATCACCGCATCCCGTGCGCCCGACCACAACACGCCGCGGCCGCCAAGGACGATAGGCCGCTTTGCCGCGGCCAGCCGCTCGACGGCCTCGGCCACGAGCTCGGGATCGGGGTGCATGCGCCCGACTTTGGGCTGGTACATCGCCGAGGTCTCGTAGGGCTGGTTGGCCATGTGCTCGACCTTCTGCAGGTCGTAGGGAATGCCGAGCACCGCCGGCCGCCGCTCGTACTTGGCGATGTGGAAGGCCTCGCGCACGTAGTCCATCATGCGCGGCACGCTATGCGCGGCGATGTAATGCGCCCCGGTCGCCGTCACCACGGGCGCCTGGTCGATGTGCTGATTGTAGAATTTGGCGTTGATAGGCGACTCGCCGGCGAACACCACCATCGGCAGGCGGGCGCGAACCGCGGCCGGCAGCGCCGTGATCAACTGGGTCACGCCAGGGCCGCACGTGACGGAGGCAACGGCGAGCTTGCCGGTGGCCACGTTGTAGGCCGTCGCCGCCGCAACGGTGCTGTGCTCGTGCCTGACGTGGACGGTATGTACGCCCGGCAGTTTGGCAAAGGCGGTGGACCAGTGCATGTTGCCGTCGCCCATCAGGACGAACTGCGTGTCGACTCCCTCCGCAAGGAACGCTTCGGCGAGGGCTTCGTAGAGTTTTGGCATGGACGCGGTACCCTTGGGTGGAGGCGCGCCGATGGCCCCCTTTGCCGCCGTTGCAATAATTGGGATTCGGCACCTCCCGCTGGCGGCTCCAAGGAAACGCTACATTAGGCTTGCGCGCAGGCGGAAGGGGGCATCATCGGGAGAGGGTTGAAGATTTGAGCTAAGTGGTGGTCGGAGTGGCAGGATTTGAACCTGCGACCCCCTCGTCCCGAACGAGGTGCGCTACCAGACTGCGCTACACTCCGCCGCAAGGGCGCCCTTATAGCC
>JBAUOM010000216.1:0-13291 GCA_049579765.1 Xanthobacteraceae bacterium | reverse complement strand
GTCTCGGCGCTGGTCAATCTCGGCTACGGCCAGCCGCAGGCCGCCGCCGCCATCGCCGCCGCCGCACGCAGCGCGGGCGAAGGCGCGGATGCGGCGCGATTGATCCGGCTTGGATTGAAGGAGCTTGCGAAATGACCGACGTGGACTTCGTTTGATGCTGAGCGCGCGCGACCAGGAGCTGATCGCCGCCGCGAGCGAGGCGATCAAGCGGCGCTACCGCAACGACTGGCAGGAGGTCGGGGCGGCGCTGCGCACGCGCGCCGGACGTATCTATGCCGGGGTCAATCTCGACGCTTATCTGGGGCGCATGGCGGTGTGCGCGGAGGCGGTGGCGCTCGGGCAGGCGGTGACCGAGACCGGCGAGACCGGGATCGAGACCATCGTGGCGGTGCGCCATCCCGAGCCCGGCGACAAGGATCAGGCCATCGTCGTGGTGTCGCCATGCGGAAGCTGCCGCGAGCTGATCTGGGACTACGACCGCAATGCCCGCGTCATCGTGCCCGGCGCCAACGGCCCCGCCATCGCCGGCATCGGCGAGTTGCTGCCCAACAAATACAGTCGGGAACGCACGCTGTGAGGACCGTTCCTTGAGCTCGGTGCCCCGCCGCCTGGTGACAGCCGAACGCCGCGACGAGGATGCCGCCGACAGTTCGGTGCGCCCGCAACGGCTGGCCGAATTTATCGGCCAGCAGCAGGCGCGCTCGAACCTCGCGGTGTTCATCGAGGCGGCGGGCGCGCGGCGGGAGGCGCTCGACCACGTCCTGTTCGTCGGCCCGCCGGGCCTCGGCAAGACCACCCTTGCGCAAATCGTGGCACGCGAGCTGGGCGTGAATTTCCGTGCCACATCAGGACCAGTGATCGCCAAGGCCGGCGATCTCGCCGCGCTTCTCACCAATCTCGAAGAGCGCGACGTGCTGTTCATCGACGAGATTCATCGGCTCAATCCGGCGGTGGAAGAGATCCTCTATCCGGCGATGGAGGACTTCCAGCTCGACCTCATCATCGGGGAGGGGCCGGCGGCACGTTCGGTCAAGATCGACCTTGCCCGGTTCACGCTGATCGGTGCCACCACGCGCGCCGGACTGCTCACCAATCCGCTGCGCGATCGCTTCGGCATCCCGGTGCGGCTGAATTTCTATTCCGAGCGCGAGCTCGAGGAGATCGTCAACCGCGGCGCGCGCCTGCTCGGCATCGGGATGACACCCGACGGCGCCAACGAGATCGCGCGCCGCGCCCGCGGGACCCCGCGCATCGCCGGGCGGCTGTTGCGCCGCGTGCGCGACTTTGCACTGGTCGCGGGCACGACTACCGTGGACCGCGCCGCCGCCGACCGCGCGCTGCTCGAGCTCGAGGTCGATGCCGGCGGCCTCGATGCCATGGACCGGCGCTACCTCACCACCATCGCGGAGAATTACGGCGGCGGACCGGTCGGGATCGAGACCATCGCGGCCGCGCTCTCCGAGCCGCGTGATGCCATCGAGGACATAATCGAACCGTTCCTGATCCAGAAAGGTTTCGTCCAGCGCACGCCGCGCGGGCGACTCCTCACCGCTCACGCCTTCCGCCATCTCGGTCTCGCCGAGCCTGCGCGCGATCCGCCCCAGTTCGGGTTGTTCGGGGAGGGAACGGAGGACTGAGCGACGCAGGGCCGCGCCGCGCCCAGAATGATCTGAAAGGTCGGAACGACGATGCTGACGACCATGGAGGGCGGATGCCATTGCGGTCGCGTGCGCTTCCGCGTCACCGCCGATCTTGGCTCGGTTATCGATTGCAATTGCTCGATCTGCACCAAGAAAGGAATTCTGCACCTGATTGTCCCGCCGGAGCGGTTCAAGCTCATCAGCGGCAAGGACAACCTGACGGTCTACGAATTCAACACTTGCACCGCAAAGCACATGTTTTGCAGACACTGC
Organism: Xanthobacteraceae bacterium; assembly: GCA_049579765.1. Lineage (GTDB taxonomy): Bacteria > Pseudomonadota > Alphaproteobacteria > Rhizobiales > Xanthobacteraceae > VAZQ01. Next base: position 11,378 of record JBAUOM010000216.1, on the reverse strand, counting down.
GGCATTCATCCCTTCTACGTGCCGCGCTCGGACCCGGACAAGATCGACGTCAATGCCCGCTGCCTCGACGACATCGATCCGGCCACGCTCGTGCCGGAGCCCTTCGACGGCAAGAACTGGGAGGCGGCGATCGAGCAGCGCGCGCCCGGGCGATGAATGCTCTCGACGGTGAAATCCGCGCCGGCCGCCATCATATGTCGGTGCGCGTCTATTACGAGGACACGGATTTTTCCGGCATCGTCTATCACGCCAACTACCTGCGCTTCATGGAGCGCGGCCGCACCAATCATCTGCGTCTGCTCGGTGCAGGTCATCGCGCCTTGTTCGAGGAGGCGAGCGCGGAGGCGCCGGGCTTCGCCTTCGTCGTGCGCTCGATGCAGATCGAGTTCCTCAGACCTGCGCGCATGGACGACGTGCTGCAGGTGGTGACCGTGCCGGAGGAGGTGAAGGGCGCCTCGATCACGCTCCACCAGCGCGTCGTGCGCGGCAGCGAGCTCCTGGTCGAGGCGCATGTGCGGGTGGCCTTTGTCTGTGGCGGGCGGGCGCGGCCGATCCCCAAGGCGCTGCGCGCGGCCATGCGGGCCGGTTGGGATCTCGGCGGGCATTGACCCGCAGCGGCGCCGGGCCGTCCGCCGATATCGACGGCTTGCTGTGAGTCATGTAAAGACCCTTCACATGAGCTGGTCCAGGCAAGGCGGACGTTCCGGCCCCCGCGGCTATCACCACGGCAACCTCAAAGAGGCCTTGATCAACGCCGCATTGGAATTGATCGCACAAAAGGGACCCGCCGGATTCACCTTTGCCGAAGCGGCGCGCTGGGCCGGCGTCAGCCCGGCCGCGCCCTACCGGCATTTCCGCGACCGCGACGAACTCCTCGCCGACGTGGCCCGACGCGGCTTCGACCAGTTCGAAGCGGCGCTCGCGCGCGCCTGGGGCGGCGGACGTCCCGACGCCTTCACGGCGTTCGACCGCCTGGGCCGCGCCTATCTGCAATTCGCCCGGAGCGAGCCAGCTTATTATTCCGCGATGTTCGAGGCCGGCATCCCGCCCGAAGCGAGCCCCGAGCTGCGGGAGGCGGGGGAGCGCGCCTTCGCTGTGCTGCGCGGTGCCACCGAGCGGCTCGTCGCCATCATGCCGGCGCAGAATCGTCCGCCGGTATTGATGATGGCGCTGCACATCTGGGCGCTCTCCCACGGCATCGCGTCGTTGTTTGGGCGCGGCGATGCGGCCCGGCGTGCGCTCCCCATGTCGGCCGAAGATCTGCTCGAGGCTGCGGTGCTGGTCTATCTGCGCGGCTTGGGTTTTGTGATCCCCGCGGGCAGCGGTCGCTCCGCTCCGCCATAGCCGCTTGACAACCCAGCCAAAGACCTCTAGCTATGTTAATGTGATTAACATTCACGGCGAGGCCCACATGCCTATCGTTGCAAAGCTCGATGAGTTGGGAAAACCGGCCTGGATCGCGCTCATGATCCTGGGCTTCTTTATCTGGTGGCCGATCGGCCTAGCCACCCTGGCCTTCATCATTGGGAGCGGACGAATGAGTTGCTGGAAAGGCAGCATGAGCCGTTGGCACGGACCGGCCGACCAGATGCGTCAGGCGGGGACCTGGTGGCAGCCGATGCGATCGAGCGGCAACCGGGCCTTCGACGAATATCGTGAGGAAACCCTGCGCCGGCTCGAGGAGGAGCAGCGCGAATTCAAGGACTTTCTCGCCCGTCTGCGGATGGCAAAAGACAAAGCCGAGTTCGATCAATTCATGGCGGAGCGTCGCGTGCGTACGAGCCCGGCCGCGCCGCAAGGCTGAGAGCGCGCGCCTTTCGTGTTGACGCCGTTCGGGCCGTCCGCCGCTGGTGGGCGGCCCGCTCTGCATTTTGGGGGAACGTCGCGGCGGGACCGTGCCGGCCACGAATAGGCAGCTGGCGTGGCGGCGAATATGCCGCACCGATCGCGACGAAGTAACCGGGGATTAACCCGATCAGCGCCAGCTAGCCGCCGGGGTGTCGTGAACTTGCGCCCAAGTGCCCTAGTTTAGTCACCTTTCGCGGGGAATCGGTACGCTCACCGGTGGGGGCCGGACTTCTCCCGCAATTTCGGGTCTGCGGCGGCGCGAGGCGACGCCGCCCTGCACGCCGTTGTCGCCTGCGCGAGGACCCGGCCTCGAGCGCGGGCTTGAACAGGCGGGAGAGCCGGGCCGCCGAAAGGAGATGCGCCATGCCGCCCGCCGCCGCGCCGCTTTCGATCTGGGACCTGTTCCAGCACGCCGACTTGGTCGTCAAGATCGTGATGATCGGGTTGCTACTTGCGTCCATCGCCGTCTGGGCCATCGCGATCGACAAGTTCATCCTCTATTCCCGTACCCGCCGGGCGATGGATGCCTTCGAGCAGGCGTTTTGGTCCGGTCAATCCCTGGAGGAACTCTATCGCACGCTGGCCTCGCGGCCGACCCATTCGATGGCGGCGTTGTTCGTGGCGGCGATGCGGGAATGGAAGCGCAGCGTGGAGGGGCAGGCGCGCTCCTTCGCCGGCCTGCAGATGCGCATCGAGAAGGTCATGGACGTCACGATTCAGCGCGAAATCGCACGGCTCGAGCGTCACCTTCTGGTGCTCGCAACCGTCGGCTCGGCCGGTCCCTTCGTGGGCCTGTTCGGCACGGTCTGGGGTATCATGACGAGTTTTCGGGCCATCGCCGGCCAACAGACCACGTCGCTGGCGGTGGTCGCTCCCGGCATCGCCGAGGCGCTGTTTGCAACCGCAATCGGCCTCGTGGCTGCCATACCGGCGACCATTTTCTATAACAAGTTCGTATCCGACGTGAACAAACAGGCTCAGCGCCTGGAGGGGTTCGCCGACGAATTTGCCGCCATTCTGTCGCGGCAAATCGACGAACGGGGATAGGGGTCGGGATGGCAATGAACGGCGGCACCGCCGCGGTTGCCGGCAGGCGACGGCACCGTCGCGGCCCGGTCATGGCTGAGATCAACGTGACGCCGATGGTCGACGTCATGCTGGTCCTGCTGATCATTTTCATGGTTTCCGCCCCCCTCCTCACCGTGGGCGTGCCGCTCGATCTGCCGCAGACCCAGGCCAAGACCCTTGATCAGGACAAGGAGCCGCTGACCGTTTCGGTCAATGTGAAAGGCGAGGTCTACCTCCAAAATACCGAAATTGCGGTCGAGGAACTGGTCGCCAAGCTCAAGGCGATAACCGAGGCGCGCGGCGGGGCGGAAGAGCGCATTTTTGTGCGGGGCGACCGGCAGGTCGACTACGGAACTGTGATGAAGGTGATGGGGCGAATATCGGCCGCGGGCTTCCGTCGCGTGGCCCTGGTGACCGAGATCGAGCAGGGGACGGCGCGCTGATCGCGCGAGACATGAGGACAGCCTACGCCATATCCGGGGTTGGTCACGCGGCCGTGCTGCTGTGGGGCGTGTGGTCGCTCGCGGCAAAGCCGCTGCCCGCTCCTCCGCCCGGCGAGGCGTTGCCGGTCGATATCGTGAGCGTGTCCGAATTCACGCAGATGACGGCGGGCAGCAAGAGCGCCACCAAGGCCGAGGCGCAGCACCCGTTGGTCGAAAAGGTCGCCGAGGCCACCCGGCCGGTCGAGGATCCGACCGCCAAGGTGGTGGAGAAGAAGGAGGTCAGGGCCGCGCGCGAGCCACCGCCGGCGCCCGAAACCAAGCCGGCCGAGACCGCGGCGGAAAAGCAGGCGGAGGCGAAGCCCGATCCGATCGCGGAGGCGCTGGCCAAGCAGGAGGCCAAGACGCCCGAGCCGAAGACGGCGGACGCCAAGGTTCCGATACCGCGCAGGAAGCCCGCGCCGCCGTCGCCCAAGTTCGATCCCAAGCAGGTCGCGGCGCTGCTGGACAAGCGCGATGCGACGCGCCTCGCCGCCGCCGGCAGCATGCTCAACAACTCGGCCTCGCTCGGCGTCTCGAACGGAGCCGCGGCGCAAATCTCGCTGAGCGAGCTCGACGCGTTGCGTCAGCGGCTTGCCCAGCTCTGGAGCATTCCGGCCGGCGCCAAGAATCCGGAGGAGCTGATCGTGCAGGTCAGGATCAAGCTCAATCCCGATGGCAGGCTTGCCGCGCCGCCGATGGTGCTCACCAGCGGCAACAGCCCGCTCTTCGTCGCCGCCCGCGACAGCGCCATTCGCGCGCTTTTCCGCGGCCAGCCCTACGACATGCTTAAACCCGAACATTACGAACAATGGAAAGACGTCGAGATTACATTCGACCCCCGCGACATGGTCCGCGGATAGCTGATTCATCCGTTGCGCAAGACGACCGCGCCCTGGTCGAGCGCCGGCCGATAGCGAGCTCGTTGAGCCGCCGCCGCCTGCTCATGCTGGGCGCGGGCGGCGCGGCGGGCGTGCTGGCGGGCCTTTCGCCCCAGCGGGCGGCGGCAGTGCTCAAGCTCGACGTTACGCAGGGCAATGTCCAACCCGTACCGATTGCGATTCCCGATTTCATCGGGGTGGGACTGCGGGACCCCACTGGTGGGCGCAATGTCAGCCAGATCATCGCCTCCAACCTGCAGCGTTCCGGCTTGTTCGCGCCGATTGACGCGGCCGCCTATATCGAGCGAATCTCGACCATCGACACGTTCCCGCGCTTTGCGGATTGGCGGCAGATCAACGCCCAGGCGCTCGTCACCGGCCGCATCAGCCAGTCCGACAACCGGCTCAAAGCCGAGTTCCGGCTGTGGGACGTGTTCGCCGGCCAACAGCTGCGCGGCGAGCAATACAACACCACCGCCGACAACTGGCGTCGCATCGCCCACATCATCTCCGATGCCATCTACGAGCGCATAACCGGTGAGAAGGGCTATTTCGACAGCCGCATCGTCTTCGTCGACGAGACCGGCCCGAAGGAGCGGCGCATCAAGCGACTCGCGCTCATGGACCAGGATGGCGCCAACGTGCGCTACCTCACCCGCGGGGACGACCTCGTGCTCACGCCGCGCTTCTCGTCGTCGGCCGACACCATCACCTACATGTCCTACAGCCAGGGCGATCCCAGGGTCTATCTCATGAACATCGAGACCGGACAGCGTGAGATCGTCAGCAACTTTCCTGGCATGAGCTTCAGCCCGCGCTTTTCGCCCGACGGCCAGCGGGTGATCTTCAGCCTGCAGCGCGGCGGCAATTCCAATCTGTTCGTAATGGATCTGCGCTCGAAGGCGACGACGCGCCTGACCGACACGCAGGTAATCGACACCGCGCCTTCCTATTCGCCCGACGGGATGCGCATCAGCTTCGAGTCGGACCGCGGCGGCAAGCAGCAGATCTACATCATGGCGGCGAACGGCGGCGAGGCGCAGCGCATCAGCTTCGGCGATGGCGCCTATTCGACCCCGGTCTGGTCGCCGCGCGGCGACTACATCGCCTTCACCAAACAGGCTCAGGGCCGATTCGCCATCGGCATCATGCGGGCGGACGGCTCGGGCGAGCGGATCCTCACCGAAGGCTATCACAATGAAGGGCCGACCTGGTCGCCGAACGGACGGGTCATCATGTTCTTCCGCGACCCCGGCGGGAATGGCGGCCCGATGCTCTACACGGTGGATGTGACCGGCCGTAACGAACAGCTGTTGCGGACCCCGAGCTACGCGTCCGATCCGGCTTGGTCGCCGCTGTTGCAATAACGTCACGGCCGAACGGAAAATGCAGCGACGGAATCCGCGGAGCCGCCAACGCGCCGCATTCACCGCGCATTAACCACCGCGAACGGTTTCCGCTTCTTCGGCGGATTTGAGTGATCCGAGCAACACCCGGCCAAGGTCGACAAGAACCATCGCTTAACCACGCTCCTGCTAGACCTGCGGCATGTCCGGTAACGAGGCGACGAATGGAGGCACCGGAATGACAAATGTTGCTATGGGTGTCATCCGCGCTGCTCGGCTCGCCGGCTTCCTCGCTTTGGCGTTGGCCGCGGCGGGTTGCGCCAACCGGCTCAACGATCCGCAGGCGGGCGCCGGCAGCGCGACGCCCGGAAGCCAGCAGGACTTCGTGGTCAATGTCGGCGACCGGGTGTTCTTCGAGTCCGATTCGTCCGAGCTCACGCCGCAATCGATCGAGACCTTGGAGAAGCAGGCGCAGTGGCTGCAGGTCTACAGCCAATACACCTTCACCATCGAAGGCCACGCCGACGAGCGCGGCACGCGCGAATACAACATCGCGCTCGGCGCCCGGCGCGCGCAGACGGTGCGTGACTATCTCACCTCGCGCGGCATTCCGGCCCAGCGCATGCGCACGATTTCCTACGGCAAGGAAAGGCCTGTCGCCGTGTGCAACGACATTTCTTGCTGGTCGCAGAACCGTCGCGCGGTGACGGTGCTCAATACCAGTTCCTGAGCAGGGGACACGGGGGGAAGGGGACGACCGGCGCCTTCGGGCGCCGGTCGTGTTTTCGAGCTGAGGCGACTTCCACTTTCAATCGCGTAATCGTAATTTCGTTGCCGCGTGGGTTGCGCGACGCGGTGGCGGCCGTCCGGTTTCGTGCCAGCGTTGCCCGACGACGAGGGCTGAGGTGGCGCGATGACGATTGGTCCACCGACGGATCGGCGTTGGCGCTTTGCCGCTTGTACTACCGCAACAGCGGTCCTGGTGACGCTCGCCGCTTGCGGGCAGGAGAACCGCTATGTGGCGCCCCCGCCGCCGAAGGTCACGGTCGCGCTCCCGGCGCAGCAGAAGGTCACCCGCTATCTCGATGCGACCGGCTACGCCACCGCGATCAATACCACCAATCTGGTGGCGCGGGTGCAGGGCTTCCTGCAGGCAATCAACTACAAGGACGGCGACCTGGTGAAGGAGGGCGCGACGCTCTTCACCATCGAGCCGGAGCCGTACAAGTTGAAGCTCGAGCAGGCGCAGGCCGCCGAGGCCGGCGCCCAGGCGAGTTTGAAGCAGGCGGAGGCAGAGTACGAGCGGCAGGTCGAGCTCGCGGGCCGCCAGGTCGCAACCAAGGTGGCTCTCGACAACGCGACCGCCAATCGCGAGGGCGCCGCGGCCCGGCTCAAACAGGCGCAGGTCGACACCAAGCAAGCGGCCATCAACCTCGGCTATACGCAAGTGAAGGCCCCCTTCGACGGCATCGTGACCGCGCGGCTGGTCTCGCTCGGCGAGCTGGTGGGAGCCAACGGTCCGACCCAGCTCGCCACCATCGTCCAGACCAATCCGATCTACGTGAACTTCAGCATCAACGAACAGGAGGTCCTGAACATCCGGTCCGATATGCGGCGGCTGGGCATGAGCCAGGCCGAGCTCAAGCAGTTTCCGATCGAAGTCGGGCTGCAGACCGATGAAGGATATCCGTACCGCGGCACGCTCGACTACGTTTCTCCCACCATCGACCGGGCGACCGGTACGCTCGCTGTGCGAGCCATCCTGCAGAACGAGAACGGCGTGCTGGTGCCGGGCAATTTCGTCCGTGTGCGCGCCGGCGCCCCTGACGAGCACAATCCATTGCTGGTGCCCGACGCCGCCCTCGGCAGCGACCAGGGCGGGCGCTACGTGCTCGTCGTCGGTAAGGACGATGTGGTCGAGCAGCGCAAGGTCACGATAGGCCCTAGAGTCGGCGAACTGCGCGTGATCGACAGCGGGCTCAAACCCGACGATCGCGTCGTCGTCGCCGGCATTCTGCGGGCCATTCCCGGGCAGAAGGTGGATCCGCAGCTGCAGACAGCCGCCGTGACGGCCGGTCCTGCCGCGAGCACCAAGTAGGCGATGCGCCGCCGATGATCTCGGATTTTTTCATCCAACGGCCCGTTCTGGCGAACGTGCTGGCCATCTTGATGATTGTGGTCGGCGTCGTCGCGTTGTTCGCGCTGCCGGTCGCGCAGTATCCCGACGTGGTGCCTCCGACCGTGCAGGTCACCACGCGCTATCCCGGAGCCAGCGCTCGCACCGTCGTCGATGCCGTCGCGTTGCCGATCGAGCAGCAGGTGAACGGCGTCGAGGGCATGATCTACATGCAGTCCTTCAGCGCCGCCGACGGCAGCTATTCGCTGACCGTGACGTTCAAGATCGGAGTCGATCTCAACCTGGCGCAGGTCCTGGTGCAGAACCGAGTTTCGGCCGTGCTGTCCTCGCTGCCGCAGGCGGTGCAGGCGCAGGGCGTCATCGTGCAGAAGAACTCTACCGCGATCCTGCAGATCGTGACCTTGACGTCGCCCGACGGGCGCTACGACAGCCTCTACCTCGCCAACTATGCGACCATCAAGCTCAAGGACGAGATCGCCCGGCTTCCCGGGGTCGGCAATGTCGTCGTGTTCGGTGCCGGTCAGTATTCGATGCGCATTTGGCTCGACCCGAACAAGATGCAGGCACGCGGACTGGTGCCGCAGGACGTGATCCAGGCGCTGCAGCAGCAGAGCGCGCAGGTCACGGCGGGCCAGATCGGCGCGCCGCCCACGCCTTCCGGGCAAACGTTCCAGTACACGCTCAACGTTGCCGGCAAGCTGAGCGACCCGACCCAATTCGCCGACGTGATCGTCAAGACCGGCCGCACCGGCGAAATCACGCGGCTGAGCGACGTCGGGCGTGTCGAGCTCGGATCCCAGACCTATGGACAAGTCTTCACGCTCGACGGCAAGCCGGCGGCCGGCCTGGCGATCTACCAGGCGCCGGGGGCGAACGCGCTCGACGTCGCGAACGAGGTGCGCGGGAAGATGGCGATGCTGGCACGCGAGTTCCCGCAGGGCCTCGTGTCCGGCATCCCGTTCGACACGACGAGGTTCGTCGAGCAATCCATCCACGAGGTGTACAAGACCCTTTACGAGGCCGCGATCCTCGTTCTCGTCGTCATCCTGCTGTTCCTGCAGGATTGGCGCGCCACGCTGGTGCCGGCGACAACGGTGCCGGTGACCATCATCGGCGCTTTCGCGGCCATGGCGGCGCTGGGTTTCACCATCAATTTCTCGACCCTGTTCGCGATCGTCCTGGCCATCGGCATCGTGGTGGACGACGCCATCGTGGTGGTCGAGGGCGCGGTCCACAACATCGAGAAGGGAATGCCCGGGCGCGCGGCCGCGAGCGCCGCCATGCACCAGCTGTTCGGGCCGATCATCGGCATCACGCTGGTGTTGATGTCGGTGTTCCTGCCGGCGGCGTTCCTGCCCGGCCTGACCGGCCGCATGTACGCGCAGTTCGCGCTCGTGATCGCTGCCACCGCCCTCATCAGCGCCATCAACGCCGCGACGCTCAAGCCGGCGCAGGCCGCCATGTGGCTGCGCCCGGCGGTCCCGCCTGAGCAGCGCAGCATCTTTTACCGCGCATTCAACCGCGGCTACGGCCGCATCGAGCGCGGGTATGCCAGCCTGATCGCGGGCATGGTTCGTCACAGCGGGCCGACGGCGGCATTGGCGCTCGCGCTCATCGCCGCCACCGCATACGGCTTCTCGCGGGTCGCGACCGGATTCCTGCCGATCGAGGACCAAGGCTATATGATCGCGCTGGTGCAATTGCCCGACGGCGCCTCGCTCGAGCGCACGCAAAAGGCGTTGGACCGGGTCGTCGAGTTCAGTCGCAAGACACCGGGGGTTGCCCGGGTGATCACCATCGGCGGGGTATCGCCGCTCGACAACAGCGCGCCGCTGTCGAGCGCCGGCGTCGCCTACATCCTGCTGAAGGATTGGAGTGAACGCGGCAAGGGCGAGGATCTATTGTCGCTGTTCAAGAATCTGAACGCGAGCCTCTCGACCATCGAGCAGGCCGACATTCTGGTGATGCCTCCGCCGCCGATCCAGGGTGTCGGCAACGACGCGGGTTTCACCATGCAGATCGAGCTGCGCGACGGCAGCTTCGACATGGCCAAGCTGCAAAGCGTCACCAACGCGGTGGTGGCCAACGCCAAGACGCAATCGGCCTTGCAGCTGGTGCTGGCGTCGTTCCGCTCGAGCGTGCCGCAATACACGATCGAGGTCGACCGCGTGAAGGCGCAGACCCTCCAGGTCTCGCTCGATCAGGTGTTCGCCGCGCTCGCGAGTTATCTCGGATCGAGCTACGTGGACCAGTTCAACAAGTTTGGCCGGGTATTCCAGATCTACGTCCAGGCCGACTCCAAGCCCCGTCTGCGGCTGGAAGACGTCGAGAACATGTTCGTGCGCAACAAAGACGGGCAGATGGTTCCGCTGGGAACGCTCGTCAGGATCACGCCGGCGATTGGCCCTTCGCTCATCAGCCTGTTCAATCTCTATCCGACGGCGACGGTCATCGGCATGCCGGCGGACGGGTTCTCGTCCGGTGAGGCGTTGACGCTGATGGAGGAGATCGCCCGCCGCACGCTTCCGCCGGGTACCGGCTTCGAATGGAGCTCCATGTCCTATCAGGAGAAGCTCGTCGGCGGTCAGATGTACCTCGTGTTCGGCCTGGCATTGCTCCTGGTCTATCTCGTGCTCGCCGGCCAATACGAGAGTTGGTATGCGCCGATCTCGGTGATCCTGGCAGTGCCTCTGTCGTTCATCGGCCCGGTCGCCGCGCTCTCGGCGCTGACGGCCAGCGGGCTTAACAACAATCTCTATGTTCAGATCGGGCTCGTCCTGTTGATGGCGCTTTCGGCGAAAAATGCCATCCTGATCGTCGAATTCGCACGCGAATTGCGCGCGTCGGACAAGGACGTTCACGATGCGGCGATCGAGGCCGCGCGCGCACGCTTCCGGCCGATCGTGATGACATCGCTCGCCTTCATTCTCGGCGTCCTGCCGCTCGTGCTGGCGAGCGGCGCCGGCGCCAGTGCCCGGGCCTCGATCGGGATCACGGTGTTTACCGGAATGATCGCGTCGACCTGCCTTGCGGTCCTGTTCGTACCCTCGTTTTTTGTGCTGGTGCAGCGGTTCGAGGAATGGCGCAAGGGGCGCAAGAGGCGCAAGAGTTCCTTGCCGGCGGGCACGCCGGCCGAGTAGGCCATGGCCGTGCCGCGAGCGCTTCTCGTTGATGCATTTGGGGAATTTATTAACGGACCTTCAGTCACAATTTGGACGCAGCGGTTCGTATGGTATTCGAGGGCTCCAACCACACCAAGACAGCTATGGCACGCTTCGCGCTCCGTGTGACGACGGTATCCGCGCTCAGCCTCGTGATGATGATGGCCGCGCGTCCGGCGCTGTCCCCGGCTTCGGCGCAGGAGACGCAGCGTCCATTCGGATTGCTCGACCGCATCTTCAGCGGCAGCGAGCGCTTCGGCGGCGGCGAGCGGGGCGATCCATCTCCCGACGCGGACCGCACGGCGCAGGTGTCGGGCCCCGATCTGGTGGTGCGCCTCGAGCGTCTGGAGAACCAGATCCGGCAGCTCACCGGCGCAATCGAGCAGCTGCAGTTCCGCAATCAGCAGCTCGAGGCGCAAGTGCGCCGTATGCAGGAAGACAGCGAATACCGCTTCCAG
>JBAUOM010000215.1:0-1892 GCA_049579765.1 Xanthobacteraceae bacterium | reverse complement strand
CTAGTGTCCCGATTCCGAAGTTCGCATCATTGTGCGGCACCCTCGTTTGCGAACTTCGGAATCGAAGGACACTAGCAACTTATTGATCTAGTGTGGCTTTGGTTCAGAAGTCCGCATTTCGGACTCGTCGCGAGAATGATGCGGACTTCTGAACCGCCACCCTAGGTCGGGATCGCCGCCGGGGAGAACTCGCGGGCGCGTTGCAGGCGCGCCACGATCAAATGCAGCAGGCGGAATCCGAATTGGGGATTCTGGAAGTAAAGTTGCTTGAAGCGATCGTAATCGATCATGGCGGTTTGAACGTCGGTCTTGCATCGCACCGTCATGGTGCGCGTGCCGTCGGGCGCGAACAGCCCGATCTCGCCGAGGAACGTGCCCTTGCCGAGGATTTCGTTGAGCTCGACGATTTCGACCTCACCCGAGACCACATAGTAGGCCGCGGTGGCGTATTCTCCCCGCGCCATGAGAATGTCGCCCGCCTTGAAGCCTTTTGGACGCGTGTAGGGCAGCAGCCAGTCGACGGTCATGTCGCCGCTGGCGGCGACATCGGTATCGCGGATCAGCTGCAGCATTGCGTGCAGCCGCCAGGCATTAAGCGGGAGCAGGACGACGTTGAGCATGAAGGTGGGATAGGTGCCGTGCATGAAGCTGTACGTCATCGCCAGGAAATTCGCCGCGATGGCCGCGACGCGAAGCGGGATGATCGTCTTCGCTTGGGCCGCATAGAGGCTTGCGGCTGCTGCCGCGATGCCGATCCATTCTGCGAAGTGAGGTTGCATGGCGGCATGACCTCTCTGTTTCGAATGCGGCGGCGTTTCCGCAGCGTAGTCCGCCACCGGCAACCGGCACAACAAGGCGTTGTGCTGTGGTTGGATGGGAATCAGCTTTGCGCCGCCGTGCCTGCTCTGGTGGTGGCGCCGCAAGATGGGCCGCACCGGGTTGCGTGACACTGAAGAATGGCAACGCGGAAGACGAGCCCCGGTGTGCGGCGACAAGCCGGCTGTGGCGCGCCGCACATTCCGCTTCGATGCGAGCTGAAAATATTGATCGCGGCGCATCCGACGCGGGCGCGGTCGCCGAAAACGGCGCTCGGCGATGTGCGCCCGCGAGCTGCGCGGTCTAGCCCCGGCGCAGGCCGGGGAAGCACATGCAGGCCTTGCGGGCGGAGGCGGCGTGGGGCCGTCTTCGCCCAAGGCCCGGCACGAGCCGTCGCAACCCGTCCGCTTCCTTCCGGCAGCGCGGCGCTAATTTAGCGATGGCGAATTCGGCCCGAAGCGGGCTACCGCGTCGGGGACGTACCGTAGCTTGCCGGCTTCCACGCCGGGCGACTGCGACGCAGCCCCCAGAATTTGCGGGCCGCCGCCACGCTTCGGCGAGGCCGCGGCGTCGCTCCGGTGCGCTCGCCGGCGGCGCCCTCGACGTGCCGGATGAGATCGCCGACGACGCTCATCTGATCGGCTTCATCATCCGAAATTTCCACGTCTTCGAACTGATCTTCGATCATGATCATCAATTCGAGGCGATCGAGCCAGTCGGCGCCGAGATCATCGGAGAAGTGCGCTTCCTCCGTGACGCGCTCGACGTCGACGCCCAGATGCTGTGCAACGAGCGCGCGAATCAGGCTGGCCGTCAGGCCGGCTTCCGTCATTCTCTGATTCGAAGATGTGCTTGTGATGGTCATGAAGATCCCCCCGATCCATTGACCTACCCCGGCATTCAAGCAGGCGATTGGCCCGCTAATGTGGCCGTCGTTCAAAAATGTCAGGGATGTGGCAACAACCACACACTGACTCGGCCGGACGCTCGGCGCGGCTTTGGCCGAAACGGCTCCTAAAGCTGTGCCCGTTGAAATGGAATCAACGAGCCGCAAGCTCGGTGTGCTCCCTCCCCCC
>JBAUOM010000214.1:0-1854 GCA_049579765.1 Xanthobacteraceae bacterium | reverse complement strand
GCCCTGCCCGCGGGACTGGGCGCGCGGGCACGGCCTAGCGCAAGGCGGCGGATTAAATGAACCGGGGACGCGCAATGGCGACCCGCACATCAACGGCCGCAGCCGCGATAGGCCAATAGACTCAGTTGGTTAGCCTCATTCCCTCAGCCCGCAACGGCGATGCCGGCAGGCGCCGACGCGAGCCGCCCATGCATTTTTTCACATCGCTCGATCGCTCCGATATGAGATGGTTTTGGTCGAGCATCCAATCGTAACAGCGGGTCGGTTGTAGTCGGGCGCGGGTGCAGGCCGGTCGATTGTGGAATCTCCCGGATCCTCCCCCAGTTTTGTCCTAATTGCTCAAGATAAAGAGTGGGCCGGATCTCGGGGTTGGACATGCCGAGTTTTTTCAGAAGCGTGGCGGCGCTGTGCGCCGTATCCCTCATGAGCCTGGTTCACCCGTCCCCTGGCGCCGCTCAAGCACCGGACCAGGAAGCCACGGGCAGCGCCAGCATCTACAACCTGGACCGGGAGGCAGGCACCGGCTCCGTGGCAATCGACGGCCCGATCGACAAGGCCGTGGCGAGCCACGCCATCGAGCTGATCAAGTCGCTGCGCCCGGACGTCAACGACCTGACGGTCGTCCTCAACTCTTCGGGCGGAGACGTGGCTGCGGCGATGGAGATCGGCGAGGTGCTCAGGGGCCAATGGGCCTTGACGGCGGTGGACGATGACAGCGAGTGCGTGGGCGCGTGCGTGTTCGTCCTGGCAGCCGGCGTGCGGCGAGCTCCGGCGTCGGACAAGATCGGCATCCAGCGCCCGCATTTCGACCCGAAGGAATTCGCGGGCATGTCCTCCGACCACGCCAAGCAAAAATACGCGGCGCTGACGAAGAAGGCTCAGACATACCTGTCACGCATGGGAATGTCGAAAAAGCTTTTCCAGGACATGATGCAGCAGCCGTCCAACAAGGTGCTCGTCCTCAATGCCGCACAGCTCAAGGCGCTCGGCCTGGAGGGCAGCTACGCCGCCTATGAAGAGTGGCTGCGCACCAACCACGTTCAGCAAGCGCCGCAATCGAACTGAAGCGGCTCTTCGCGACGCCACCCGCGCCCGCGGCGATCGAGCCGGGGCAACGCGCGAGGCGCGGCGCGATCGTGCACCGATCGAGTCCGTGCGTTTGACGCGTTTTCTGCGGCGACCCGGTGTCCGCCTCGCTGGAAAACGCTATAGTCGGCAGATGATCGGCAGGTGAGAAACGCTCTGCATCCCGTCACGTCCGGAGAGGTCATTATGGCTGCCCCACCGGAAGGCGCGATCACCGACGCGGCGCTGGACCGAGCGATCGAGCGCAAGCGCGACCAGCTCATCGGCGAGATCGGTTCCCGCATCGGCCAGCTCATCAAGAAATATTTGCCGCCGACGAGCGAGACGCACTGGCTCAACGATCCCCGCCGCATCCCGCAGAGCGAGCGCGCCGCCTTCCTGAAGGACCTCGACGCGCTCTGATCGCGATGCGGCCGGTCAGGCCGTGTCCGCCAGCGCCGCCTCCAGCAGCCGGCGGCACTCGGTCAGGTCGCGCAGCGCGGCCTGCAGTTTCTGCACGTCCTTGCGGGCGAGGCCCGCGGAAGGGAGCGCCACCGCGCGCGCCGCAACGGGCACCGCATGCTCGATGCTCTCCGACCGTCTGCCCTCGTCGGCCTCGGCAAGCGGCGGCGCGCGCAACTCGTCGGCGCCCTCCCCGGCCTCGGGCCGATCGATCTCGCCCTCCTCTTCCGCCGGCCGGTGCGCCGGCGCGCCCTCCTGCCAGTCATTCTGCACGAAGCGCAGGCCCTGCTCGCGCAACAGGCGTTGGACGCCGCGGATGGTATAGCC
>JBAUOM010000213.1:0-1717 GCA_049579765.1 Xanthobacteraceae bacterium | reverse complement strand
CACGCCGGCTTCTCGGCCGGAGACGGTGGCAGCGACCAGCCCTATTTCTACGTCGCGTCCCGCGACGAAACCGCGGGCGCACCACCGCAGCCCGACGGCGTCCTGACCGCCGCAAGCCTCTTGCAAGAGCGACGACCTGGGGAGGTCGCGCTTGATCGGCTTCGCGCGGCAATCGGCGCCCTGCGCGCGCCCTCGGGGCGATAGCCCTCGGCGCGATAGCCCTAAGCGCCGGCGCGATCAGCACCGGGGCCGATTGCGCCGTCATTGCGCGCGCGTGGAACGGCGGCTCCCTCTGCCCGCGCCGCTCGCGGCGACTTGGCCGTCTCGCGCGCTGCTCTTGACCGGGTCCGCGCTCGGGTCGCCGAGACGCCGCCGCAGCTCTCCGGTCTTGTTCAGGCTCTTGACGATGGCCACCAGCGCGTTGGCCATCGGCATGATGGTCTCGCCCCCGGCCCAGAACAGCCCGACCTCCTGGCTCACCACCGGATCGACCAGGTCCAGCGCCTTGGTGCCCGGCTGCAAGCCGGGCATCCGCGTGAAGTGCGAGGGAATGATCGTGCAAAGTTCGGTGAACTGAACCTGGAACATCAGATGCAGGATCGACTCGGACTCGACCTTCGGCACCGGCTGGCTGCCGACCCGGGCAAACACCTGGTTGACGAACCGGCGCTCATGCATCGAGGGCCTCAGCATCGCCAACGGCAATCCGGCCGCTTCCTTCCAGCTCATGGTCGTGCGCTTGCGGTAGGGCTCCGTGTCGGGCACGAGCAGGCTCAGCCGCTCGCTGCAGATCGGCAGCGCGCTGCGGCGTCCGAGATCTGCCGCGTCCATGTAGGTGATGCCGACGTCGAGCGCGAAATTGTTCAAGCCGACTTTCATGGCGTCGTTGCCGATGAATTGCACGTCGATCAGCACGCCCGGATGGCGCTGACGGACCAGCTGCACCAGCACCGGCAGCACGGGAGACATCGAGGGCATGGAGCCGACGCGAAGATTGCCGCGCAGATTGTCCTGCATGGCGTCGATTTCATCGCGCATCGCCGAGCAGTCGGAAATCACCTGGCGCGCCCATCGCGCCACGCGCTCGCCTTCCGGCGTCAAGCCGTGAAAGCGCTGGCCCCGACCGCGCAGGAAAATCGGCACACCGAGTTCCAGCTCGAGTTGCTTGATCCCGCTGGAAAGACTTGGCTGGCTCACATGGCAGGACCGCGCGGCACGCCCGAAATGTCCCTCCTGGGCGACTGCCACCAAATACTGGAACTGGCGCAGGAACATCGTTTCCAATCCCGGTAGTCCGGCTCCTTCTTACGCCGACTGGCAGGGAGCCAATTTGGATGTAGGATAATTCCAATATTCGAAAATGCAAAAACGATAGACAGCGTCGATGCCGCAACCGCCGGGTAGCGGAGACCGAATGATGCAGCCGGGGCGCTCGGATTTCCCCCGAGTCCGGCCGCGCGGCGCCCTTGGCGCTGCGATCGTCCGGCCATGACGGCCTTGGCCGCGGTCTTCCTCGGCATGCTCGGTCTGGTTGCCGGACTCATGATCGGGGCGGTCGGAATCGGCGGCGTGATTCTCGTCCCGGCCCTCGTCGACTTTGGCGGCAGTCCGATCCATGCGGCCATCGCCGCGGCGATGGCGAGCTATCTGCTCACCGGGCTCATCGGCACGCTGGTCTATACCAGCAAGAAAACGATCCGTTGGAGCATGGCGGGGT
>JBAUOM010000212.1:0-5653 GCA_049579765.1 Xanthobacteraceae bacterium | reverse complement strand
GGCTATACCCGCATCAAGCGCGGCAAGCGCAACGGCGTATTCGCCGCCCAGGCCGGCCCCGGCATCGAGAACGCCTTTCCCGGCGTCGCCCAGGCCTATGCCGAGAACGTGCCGATGCTGGTCATTCCCGCCGGGCTGCCGCTGGCACGGCAATACGTGCGGCCGGTGTTCCGCGCCGCCGACGTCTACCGGCCGGTCACCAAATGGTCGGCGCTGGCGCATGCGGTCGAGGAACTGCCCGACCTCATGCGCCGCGCCTATCACGCGCTGCGCAGCGGCAAGGGCGGGCCGGTCCTGGTTGAGATTCCGGCCGAGGTCTGGGAGGCCGAATACCGCGGCGAGCTCGATTACGCGCCGGTGCCGGTGTCGCGCTCCGCGCCCGACCCCGATGCCGTCAAGGAAGCGGCCAGGATGCTGCTGGCGGCAAAGAATCCGCTGCTGTTGGCGGGGCAGGGCGTGCTCTATGCCGAGGCGAGCGATCGGCTGGCGGCGCTGGCCGAGTTGATCCCGGCGCCGGTGGCCACCACCAATCCGGGCAAGAGCGCCATCGCCGAAAGTCATCCGCTGGCGCTCGGGGCCTCCACGCGCTCGCGGCCGAAAATGTTCACCGAGTTCATGGCGAAGGCCGACGTGGTGCTGGCCATCGGCTCGAGCCTCACCGTCACGCCGTTCGGGCCCGGCGTGCCCCCCGGCAAGACCATCATCCACTCCAGCAACGACGCCGGCGACATCAACAAGGACTATCGCGTCGACCATGCCGTGGTCGGCGACGCGGCGCTCGTGCTCGACGCGCTCGTTGCGGAGATCGGCCGGCAGAAGCGCGGCGGCGGCAACGCGCTCGCCTCGCTCAAGGAGGAGGTCGCGGCCGGCAAGCAGGCGTGGCTCGCGGAATGGGCGAAGCATCTCGATTCCAACGAAGTGCCGATCAACCAGTACCGGGTGATCCGCGATCTCATGCGAACGGTCGACCGCGACAACGTCATCATCACCCACGATTCCGGCAGCCCGCGCGAGCAGCTGATCCCGTTCTGGGAGACGACCGCGTCCGGCTCTTATATGGGCTGGGGCAAGTCGACCCAGCTCGGCTACGGGCTCGGCATTACCATGGGCGCCAAGCTCGCCGCGCCCGACAAGCTCTGCGTCAACATCATGGGCGACGCCGCCATCGGCATGACCGGCATGGATATCGAGACCGCCGCGCGCAACCGCATCGCCATCCTCACCGTGGTGTTCAACAACGGGGTGATGGCCGCCGAGCGCGACGTGCTCCCGCTCTCGACCAAGAAGTACGGAACGCTTACCGTCGGCGGCAACTACACCAAGGTGGCCGAGGGGCTCAACGTCGCCGCGCGGCGGGTCGAGAAGCCGTCCGACATCGTGCCGGCGATCAAGGAAGCCGTCGGCGTCACCAGATCCGGCGCGCCGTTTCTGCTCGAGATCGTGGTCAAGGAAGGCTACGACTTCTCGCGCTACCCGCTCGCGGGGCTGTAAGCGCCGCTTGTCGGCACCGTAGCCCGCATGGAGCGTAGCGGAATGCGGGGCGACCTCACGGGGGGCTGCCGTCGCCCCGGATTTCGCTTCGCTCCATCCGGGCTACGAGGCTATCGTCACTGCGTCTTCCATGGGATCGCCCAGCGCTCGACCTCTTGAAAGAGCACCGAGGTGATCAGCCCGAGCACGCCGATGGTCACGATGCCGACGAACATGACGTCGACCTGCAGGAGCTCCCACGAATTCCAGATCAGGTAGCCGATGCCGCTCTTGGTGGCGACGAATTCGGACGCCACCAGCACGATGAAGGAGACCGCGAGCGCGATGCGCAGGCCCGCGAAGATCGTCGGCAGCGCGCCGAAGAACACGATGCGGGTGAACATCACCATCTGGCTGGCCCCGTAGTTCTTCGCCACGTCCCAGTAGATCTTGTCGATATTGGCGGCGCCGACATAGGTGTTCACGATCACCGGGAAGAACACGGCGATCGCGACGAGCGCGATCTTGGAGGCGTCGCCGAAGCCCAGCGCCAGCAGCAGCAGCGGCATCAGCGCGATCTTCGGGATCGGGAACAGCGCGGCGATCAGCGGATCGAAGAAGATGCGCACCGGCTTGAACATCGCCATGAGGAGCCCCATGGCCACCGCCGGAACGACGCCGACCACGAAGCCGATCAGCACGCGATAGAGCGTGACGCCGACGTGGAGCGCGAGCTCGCCGCTGAGAAGCAGCGACCAGAAGCGCGCGGCGATGTCGGTCGGCGCCGGGATGAAGCGCCGGTCGCCGAAGCCGAGCATCAGCAGGATCTGCCAGAGCGCAAGCAGGGCAAGCGGCGAGATCAGATAAAGCAGCCGTTCCTGCGCCTTGCCCGATAATCCTTTCATCCCTCGGCCTCCGCCCGCGCGCGCATGACCTCGTCCTCCAGCACCCGCCAGATGTCGAGCTTGAGTCTGCCGAATTCCGCCGACGCCGACAACGTCATCAGGTTGCGCGGGTGCGGAAACGGCACGTCGATGATCTCTTTGATGCGGCCGGGCTGCGCGGTCATGACCACGGTGCGGTCGCCGAGCAACAGCGCCTCGTCGATCGAGTGCGTGATGTAGAGCACGGTCTTGCGCGTCTGCTCCCATATGCGCACCAACTCGGCCTGCAGGATCACCCGGTTCTGGGCGTCGAGCGCGGCGAAGGGCTCGTCCATCAGCAGCATGCCGGGATCGGTGACGAAGGCGCGCGCGATCGCGCATCTCTGGCGCATGCCGCCCGAGAGCTGGTGCGGATAGTGCTTGCGGAATTTCGCCAGCCCGACGAGCTTGAGCGCCGCGTCCACCCGCCGCGCCGCTTCAGCCGCCGGTACCCGGCGGGTCATGAGACCGAAGCCGACATTGTCCTCGACCCGCATCCAGGGGAACAGGCCGCTCTCCTGGAACACCATGGCGTTCTCGACCGGCCAGCCCGGCGCTTCGACCTTGATCGTGCCGCCGGTCTGGGTGTCGAGGCCGGCGAGGATGCGCAGCAGCGTCGATTTCCCGCAGCCCGACGGGCCGACGATGCAGACGAACTCGCCCGGCGTGACGCGCAGGCTGATATCGTCGAGCGCGAGCACGCGACCAGGCCCGCTCAGGTACTCCTTGCGCAAACCCGCAATATCGATCGCCGCGCCGCGCCGCTCGACCGCCATGGGCATTCTCCCCGCGGCGCGGCCTGTTGGTCAGCGGCAGCCGGCGAGCTTGCTATCCTTGTTCTCGAGCACGAATGGCCCGAGCTTCTGGTTGGCGTAGTCGACATAGCTGTTGTCGACCAGCTGCTCGGCCGGAAACTTCGCGCGCGTGAAGTTGTTCTGCACGTACCAGTCCTGGATATCGAGCAGGCTCGCGACGTTGAGCTTGCCGTCGAGATTGCGCGCCGGCCACGGATACTTGTGCAGCAGCTCGGGCCGCTGCTCGGTGCCGGTCTTCACCAGGAGGTCGATCAGCTCCTTGCGCACCGACCCGCCGTGATAGGCTTGGCAATAGTCGCGCACGCCGCGCATCAGGGCGACGTAGTAGTCGCGCACCAGCTGCTGGTTCGCTTTCGCCCAGTCGGTGTTGGTCAGGTTCACCGCGATGGTGAGCGGGCGCGGCTCGACCAGCTCGTCGGCCTCCGCGAAGGGAAGCGCGATGTTCTTGTCGGTGAGATTGTAGGTGAAGGGCGGAATGGTCAGCGCTGCATCGACCGCCTTGTTGGTCAAGGCCACCGCGTATTGCGGAAACGGCAGGTTCTTGACCTCGACGTCGGTGAAGGCGAGCCCGCCCTTGGCCAGGATCTTGCCGATTTCGTAGGTCGAGATCGATCCCGGCGCGTTGCTGGCGATGACCTTGCCCTTGAGGTCCTTGATCGCCTTGATCTCGTCTTTGAGGTCGGGGCGGATCATCAGGTTGTGGCGGATCGGCGTGGTGACGCGGTCGACGGTGATGATGATCGGAAGGTTCTTCTCGATCGCGTTGAAATAGCCGGCGGAGACGCCGCCGGCGATGATGTCGAGCTGGCCTTGGGCGAGGCTCGCCATGGCGGTCGCCGACGACTGCAGGTCCTCGAGCTGTACCTTGACGCCGATCTCCTTGAAATACCCCTTCTCCATCGCCAGCAGGATGGCGCCATTGGCCATCGAGCGGACCACGCCGACCCGCACGACCGTTTCCTGCGCCTCGGCGCTTGCGGCGACGGCCGCCATCGCGATCGCAGCGAGCAGAATTCGCTCGAACCTCTTCATCGCCGATCTCCTCCCGTTTCGGTTCCCTTGCCGCCGGCGGCTGGATATCGCCGAAGTCCGGCCTTCGGCCCGGGCACGCTTCAGCGCGCGTCGGCTGCCGCGGGTTTGATGAAATAGCGTCCCTCGCCGTCGCGATCGAGACCTTTCTGGCGCAGCGCGTCGAGCGCTAGCACGATCTCCCGTCCGTCCCGGCTGCCCACCGCGGCCATGAGCTCCTCGAAGAATTTGGGACCGTGGGCGAGCGCCGCCTCGACCGACGCGAAGCGGGCCCCGAGAAAGCGCGGCGGCTCGGGCACACGGGTCTCCAACCGCCCGCCGCCACCGAACGGCCAAGTCAGGTCGAAGCCGGCCTTGGCGCCGGTGCGCCCGCCGGCGAGCGAAGGGTCGAGCGGCAAGGTCCGCATTCCCTCCACCACCACGAGGTCCCGGTCCGGCTGGAAGCGGGTCGCCAGCGCCCAGTCCATCTGTTCGTCGGAGAACACGTCGATGTCGGGATCGACCACGAACACGTTCTTGATGTTGACCAGCGCGCCGAAGCAGGCGGCGATCGCATTGCGCGCCTCGCCGGGAACACGTTGGCGCAACGCCACGCGCAGGTTGAACATGCCGCCGCTCGAGGCCGTGGCGTGTACGGCCAGCGGTTCCCGTACCGCGGTCTCGAGCGCGCGCCAGATCATGACTTCGGTGCGCAGCGCGTTGAGCAGCGCCGTGTCGGTGCGGCCGAGCGACCAGCCGCCGATGGTCGAGGTCTGGAACAGCGCGTCGTGCCGGTGCGTGATCGCGGTCAGGTGAAAGACCGGGTTGCGCTTGAGCGCGCCGTAATAGCCGAGGAACTCGCCGTAGGGGCCCTCTGGTTCCACATGGCCGCGCGGATCGAGATAGCCCTCGAGCACCCACTCTGCGTCGGCCGGCACGCGGATGTCGTTGGTGACGCCTCTTACCACCGGCAACGGCGCGTCGCGCAGCGAAGCGACGAGCCCAAGCTCGTCGAGCGGCAGCCGCATCACCGCGGCGATCTGGTCGACCGGGTGCGCGCCGACCACGAAGCTCACCGGCAGCGCTTTGCCGGCGGCGGCGCTTGCCTCGTAGATCGCGCGCAGATCGCTGGGCGAGACCAGGTCGATGCCGGCCTCGCGGCGGCCGCGCAGCATCAGCCGGCGCATCCCCACATTGGTCCAGCCCGACTTCGGGTCGACGACGAAGTCGACGGCCGCGGAGATATAGGGCGCGCCGTCGGCGCCGTGCCCGAGATGCACCGGAAGCGCGGTGAGGTCGGCATCCGCGTCGGTGCGCACGACCTCCTGCACGGGGGCTTCGCCGCGCCCGACATCGGCGATGACCGGTTTGTTGCGCAGCCGCCGCAGCAATTCCGGCAGCAGCGCGCTCGGCTCGACCCCGAGCGCGAGCGCGATG
>JBAUOM010000211.1:0-12011 GCA_049579765.1 Xanthobacteraceae bacterium | reverse complement strand
GGCAGCGACAGGAACACCGGCCCGGTCGGCGGCGCCAGCGCGGTCTTGGCAGCGCGGTGCACGAGCCGCGGCAGATCGGCCAGGCGATGCACCTCCGACGACCACTTGACCAGCGGGCGCGCGATGGTCGGCAGGTCCGCCCACAGAATGGGCTCGGTCGCGTTGAAGCTCTGCTCATGCTGGCCGGCGGTGACGAGGATGGGCGAGCCCGCCTTCTGCGCGTCGTAGAGCATGCCCATGGCGTTGCCGAGACCGGGTGTGACGTGGAGATTGACGACGGCAAGCTTGCCCGACGCCTGGGCGTAGCCGTCGGCCATCGCCATGACGGCGGCCTCCTGCAGGCCGAGCAGGTAGCGCAGCTCGTTCTCGGTCGCGAACGCATCCATCAGCGGCAATTCGGTGGTGCCGGGATTGCCGAACATGATCTCAACGCCTTCCTGCTTGAGCAGGTCGAGGAAGGCACGCTTTCCGGACATGACGGGCAAGAACTCCTCCCAATGCTGGGGTGGGAAACGGAAGGACATCGCGCCGCGGCGACGGGCGTCGACGAGGGCTCAGCGGTCGAACAAGTAGTGGCAACTTCGATCGGCGGGATCATGGGCCATGATGCGATCGTAGAGGCCGCCCGCCTCGGTCACTAGCGCATCGACGTCCTCCGGCAGCAGAAAACCCCGGCCGACCACGTCCACTGCTGCCGACCGCACCATCTGCTCGTAAGCGCCACGGTCGGCATAACGCGCGGCGAGCGAGGGGCGCGGATCGCCCGCGGATCGCCGCTCCGCCTCCGTGCGCGCAAACGGCAGGAACGAGCCATCCCAGCGGCCGGTGGCCCAGGGAAAGCCGACGGCCTCGCTGCGCAGGTTGAAGCCAGTGCGGGTGCCGAGCGGCACCAGCAGCTCCGGCAACAGGATGCCGCCCTGGTCGTTGCCGTCGGCGTCCGGTTTCGGTACCAGCGTCGCGAACGGCTTGCCGATGACCGGCGGCACTTCGTCCGCAATGCGCTCGGTTTGGAAGCGGGGGCCGAGGTCGAGGCGCGGCGGTCTCAGATTGCTTTCCGGCAACCGGAAACCGGGAATCCGCGGGAAAGTCTCGCGGTAGGTATCGACCGTGACCAGCGTGCCATCCGCGATACGCGGATACGTGCTCGGCGGCGGCTCGGCGCCGTCGCGGACCCAGCGATCGAGCGCGCCGAGCAACGCGCGCATGACGCGATAGTGGTTGAGCGTGTTGACGCAGTGGGCGAACATGCCGCGCTCGCGCAGGACACCGACATAGTGCTGCGCACCCGCGATATGATAAATGCGCGCCTCCGGCGCCGGCGGCACATCGCGCGCGCCCGCCGGATCCGTCGTCACCAGCGACGCAGCGCGATTCCAGTATTCGGACGAGTTGTTGACGTAGAACAGCTTCGGCACCGCGCCCAGCGCTCGCGCGCGATCGAGGACCGAGGCCTCCGCGCCGCTTGCCGGATCGCGCGCCGGCATGGTCGCGAACGGAAAAAAGTCGGTGGGATAGATGTGATCCTCGAGCATGCTGAAATGCCGCGTCGGCATGGCGAAGCGATAGTCGAACCCGCCCTTGCCGCCGCCGGCGACGTGGACGAAGGCGCCGTCGAACACCGCTTTGCCGTCCTCGTCCACGTGCAGGCCCCGCAGCAGCATGGTCTGGATCAATCGGCCGGATTGCGAAATGCCGAAGATCAGGCGGCGCTGCGGCGCGGGCGCGCCCGCCAGCGGATTGTCGCGCAGGTAGGCGAGGAGATCGCGGATGCCCGCCATGCCGGCGGCGAGGACGGTCGGATCGCGGGCATTATAGAGAAGTTGATAGATGCGTCCGGGCTTGAAACCGCCCGCGAGCGTGATCTCGGTGGGGGCCGCGCCCTCCGCCGCGGCGATGAACGACCAGGCGTCGCGCGGGATCGGCCGGCGCTCGCCGTCCGGCCGGTCACGCTCACTGAGCACCGCGTCGGGCGCATGTTCTTGCGCCGGCGGATAGGAGGTGCCGAGGAGGCCGGTAAAGCGGGCGACGGCGCGCGGGGCGTTCACGATCAACTCGTAGGCGACCTTGCCGGTAATCGGCGCGCCGTCCTCGCTCGCGACCGGGGCGCGCAGCACCAGCCGATTGCCGACCGGCGCGGCCGCGACGTCGCTCGCCCACGCCGACCACACCAGGGTAAAGCCCTGGCGAAACAAGAAGCCGTTGCCGGCATCCGTCGCCGTCGTCGGATCATTGCTGGAAGCGGCTTCGTCGATTTGACGCAGGATGCCGATGTTTCCGCGATTGTTGACCTCGTAGAGCAGCGTGCCGTTGCGGCGAGCGCTCGCCACCGGACGCAACACGAGAAAATCGGCGCTGAACTCGACCAGCCCGCGCGCATTGCGCGGCGCCAGTGCGAGATCGGCGATCGGCCGGTTGGCGGCAGCGGCCGGATCGAGCGCGAAGACGGCGCGGCCGCGCAGCTTTTCATAGGCGCCCGCTTGGCCGAATTCGGCGCCGGCCGCAAACGGCTCTCGGCTCAAGATCTCGACGTTTTCCACCCGCGCGGCGGCCGGTGGAACGGAGCACGCCACGGTCAGGAACAGTGCGGCGACGATGCGGCGGCGCATGGCGCGATCTCCCGTCGAGGGCGCTGGGACGATTTCATCGCAACGCCCCGACCAATCATAGATTGGCGGCCTCCCCGGCGCGATAGCTGGTGCTCTGCTCCACTAGCCAGGGGGCGGGTGCGGAACCGCCGGGCCAACAATGGGACGTTCCTTGTCTCTCCATCGAAGAGCCCGCCGGCGGCGCGCGCCTCATTGCGGAGATCGCGGGTGTCGTCGCCGCCACTCCTCGGGCGGCAAGAAGGCTCCCGCCCAGATGCCGCGCTTGGCGGCTTGCGCTTCGTCCTGCTCCAAGCGGTAATTCCTGGCACCGCCATACGCTAATGCCCACCCCTGCCGCACGATCCAGGCGTTGACATCGGAGCCGCCGCGTTCAAAGCAAGTTGCGAGGATGCGGTTGTAGCGGTCGAAGCCGCTCGGCTCGCACCTCACGTCGCGGGTGCCGACGTGGCGTCTGACCTCGTGTGCAGCCGCCTTTCCGCACGGCCATATCTGGCCCGCGGCATCGATGCAGGTTTGGTCCGATTCGGGGGCGTCGATTCCCTGCAAGCGAATCCGCGCTCCGCCTATTTCGATGCTGTCGCCGTCGAGCACGCGCGGGCGACCGATCAGTGGCGACGGCGGCTTGAAGATCCAGGACTGGTAAGCATGGAAACCGATCAATCCGAGCAACAACACGACAGCGATGAGCGGCCGGGCGTCGCCCCCGCGCCTTCCGTACCGTCTCGCGCCTGGTCGGTTTGCCCACGAAGCCATCGATCGCGCCGCAGGTTCACTCTACACACACCGCCGAATCGACCCTTCGATTGTATGCGAGCTTGGGAACGCCGCGGTCCGGTATTGCTCGGTCGCCCGCTGCACCGCAAAGGGCGAGGCACCAAAAGGATGGAAGCAGCGGCAGAATCCCAAGAACGCGCCACAATATTTCGCCCAATTCTCGGTTGAAACTCGCATGCGAGCCATCCCTGGGGCGGGATCATGCACGCGATCGGCAGGTGGGCGGGGTCGCTGGCGGTCGCTGCATTGGCTTCCGCCAGCTCGACCGGGTTTTCATCGCTTGCCTGGGCGCAGGCGCAGCGTTCCGACGAGAAGGCCGAGTCCGGTCAGGCCACCCTGACCGGCGATTGGGGTGGACTTCGACCCTATTTCGAGCGCAAGGGCGTCGTCTTCACCCTCAATTACACCAACGACTTCCTGTCGAATCTCCGTGGCGGAATCGGCCCCGGCTCGGTCGGGATCGGGGTCTTTCAGCCGCAGCTGGACATCGATTTGCAAAAACTCCTGGGTTGGGAGGGAGGCCACTTCCACACCCACGGCCTCGTCACCCACGGGCCGTTCTTCAGCCAGACCTATCTCGGCAATATCCTGGCGGTCTCCAACCTCGAAGCCGGACCGGTCGCGCGGCTCTATTCGCTCTGGTACGAGCAGAGCGCGTTCAACGACCGCCTGTCCGTGCGCTTCGGCCTGATGTCGGCGGACAGCCAGTTCCTGCAGAGCAAGACCGCCGCCAACTTCATCAACAACGGCATCAGCTGGCCAACATTTCTCGCCGCCAATCTGCCCGCCGGCGGGCCAGCCTATCCGCTGCCGGATCCTGGCATTCGCGTGCGCATCAAGCCCACCGACGAGGTGGCGTTTCAGGCGGCGGTGTTCAGCGGCGATCCCAGCGGCGGCGACGGCTCCAACCAAGACCTGCCGCTCCCCACCGGCACCGTCTTCAGCTTCCGCGGCGGCGCCTTCTTCATCGCCGAAGCGAGCTATTTGCCCAACCAGGGCAAGGACGCCACCGGCCTGCCCGGGGCCTACCGGATCGGCGCCTGGTATCACACCAGCCCGCGCTTCGGCGATCAGCGTTTCGACAATGCCGGACAATCGCTCGCGAGCCCGACATCCACCGGTATCCCGCTCGATCACACCGGCGATTCCGGCGTCTACGGCGTGATCGATCAGATGCTGTATCGCGTTCCCGACACCGAGGACCAAGGCCTTTCGGGATTTTTGCGCGCCGGCGGCGTGCCGAACGATCGCAACCTGATCAGCTTCTATGCCGACGGCGGCCTGCTTTACAAAGGCTTCGTGCCACGCCGACCGGACGACAAGGTGGGAATCGCCGCCGCCTATGCGCGCGTCGGCAATAACGCGCGCGGGCTCGACATGGACATCGGCTTCTTCGGAAACTTCTTCTATCCGGTGCGGAGCGGCGAAACCATGATCGAGATGATCTACCAGGCGCAGGTGGCGCCCTGGTGGATGCTTCAACCGGAAATGCAATATATCATCCGTCCGGGCGGCGGCGTTCTCAACAGCGACGGCAGCTTCCGACCGAACGCGTGGGTGATCGGACTTCGCTCGTCGCTCAATTTCTAAGCCCGCTCTACACGAGGGAGCGCATGCGATCGAGACGCCCGAAGCTCACCGCAGTCGCGATTCTGCCGGCGCTGACGCTCGCGCCCGCGATGCCGGCAGCAGCGCAGGGGGACATGCTTGCCGGCAAATCGGTGCAGATGATCATCGGCTTCGGGCCGGGCGGCGGCTACGACCTCTGGGGCCGTACGGTCGGTCGGCACATTGGCCGGCACCTGCCGGGAACGCCGACGGTCATCCCACAGAACATGCCCGGTGCGGGCAGCTACGTGGCGGCAAGCTACATCTTCAATATCGCGCCGAAGGACGGTACCGTGCTCGGCATCATTGCGCGCGACGCCGCGCTCGGGCCGCTGTCCGGCGCAACCGGCGCCCGCTTCGATCCGACCAGGCTCTCGTGGATCGGCACCCCGACGAAGGAAACCAACGTCTGCATCGCCTATCACACTGCCCAGGTGAAATCGGCGCAGGATCTGTTGGAGAAGCAATTGATCGTGGGCGATACCGGCCCCGGCACCGGCACGCGCTCCTACCCGAAGGCGCTCAACGCGCTGATCGGAACGAAGTTCAAGCTGGTCGGCGGATTTCCGGCGTCGTCCGACGTGTTTCTGGCGATGGAGCGCGGTGAGGTCGAAGGCATATGCGAGAGCCTCGACAGCATCAAGATCCGCCGACCGGACTGGATTCCGACGAAGAAGATTTCGCTCCTGTTCCAAGGCGGCGCCGCGCCCAATCCCGAGCTCAAGGACGTGCCCTTCGTGCCCGACCTCGCGCACAGCGCCGCCGAGAAACAAGCGATCGAATTCCTCTATGCCGGCCAGGGGATCGGGCGCCCGTTCGTCGCCCCGCCGGACCTGGCGCCGGGCCGGCTGAAGATGTTGCGCGACGCATTCGACGCGACCATGCAGGATGCCGATTTCCGCGCCGAAGCGGAAAAATCCAAGCTCGAGCTCGAACCGGAGGACGGCGCGCACCTCTCCGCGCTCATCGCGAAAATCTACGCGACGCCCAAGTCGATCGTGGATAGGATCACTGCCCTGATCAAATAGCGGGCTCGTTGCGCAAGCGCCGTTTCGAGACTTGCGATCAAGCAACGCCCCGACGCATCGCGGGCAAGATCAAAACATGCACGAGGAGCCAGCCATGGCGGGCGGACGACTCCACGCCTTCAATTTCCAGAACTGGATCAAGGAGCACCAGCATCTGCTCAAGCCGCCGGTCGGCAACAAGAAAGTATTCGAGGACGGCATGATGACCGTGCAGGTGGTCGGCGGGCCGAATGAGCGAACCGATTACCATGACGACCCGGTGGAAGAGTTCTTCTATCAGCTCAAGGGTGACATGGTGCTCAAGGTGGCGGACAACGGCGATTTCTACGACGTTCCGATTCGCGAGGGCGACGTCTTTCTCCTTCCGCCCCATGTCCGCCATTCCCCCCAGCGGCCGCAGGCCGGCTCGGTCGGCCTCGTCGTCGAGGCGGCGCGTCCCGATGCGCTCGACGCCTTCGAGTGGTATTGCTTCACGTGCGGGGCGCTGGTCCACCGCGTCGAGGTAAAGGTCCAGCACCTGGTGAAGGACCTGCCGCCGCTCTACGAGGCGTTCTACGCCGACGAGAACGCGCGCAAGTGCAAAGCCTGCGGCGCCATCCATCCCGGCAAGAAGCCGCCCGTGGGCTGGGTGAAGATTTGAGGCATCCGGGATTCGCGCCGCAGGGGGAGCCTGCCCTGCAGGCGGCTTGATGCAGGCGTCTCGCCCTCACGTGACCCGATATTTCTCGACCGCCTTCTTGTCCCACGCGAGGCCGTTGCCCGGCCGCTGCGGCACCACGGCGAAGCCGTCGACGATCTTGAGCGGCTCCTGCAATACCTTGTCGGCCCAGTCGACAAATTCGAGGAAGTGGCAGGTCGGCGTCGCCGCGAGCAGATGCGCGCTCACCTCGGGGAAGAGGTGCGAGGACATCTCGATGCGATGGGTGGCGGCGAGCGCCGCGGCCCGCAGCCAGCCGGTGACACCGCCGATCCGTTCAAGATCGGGCATGACGTAATCGGCGGCGCCGGCCGCGAGCGCTACCGCCATGGCGGCGCTCTCGGAAAAATTCTCGCCGATCTGGATGGGCGTTGCGAGCTCGCGCACGAGGGTGGCGTTGCCGGCGTAGTCGTCGTGGCGGATCGGCTCCTCCAGCCAGTAGACGTGCTCGCTGTCGAGCGCGCGGCCGCGCTCGAGCGCCTGGGCGAGGCTGAGCGCCTGATTGTAGTCGACCATCACCGCTATCTCGCCGCCCAATCGTTTCCTCACCGCGTGCAAGGCGGCAAGATCGTCCGCCAGCGTCGGATAGCCCAGCCTGAGCTTGACCGCCCGGAAGCCGCCGGTGAGCAGTCGTTCCGCTTCGTCCGCCAGCGCTTCCGGCGCCGCCAGCCCGAGACCGCAGGAATTGTAGGCGGGGATGCGCTTGGGTGCGCCGCCGACAAGGGCGGCGAGCGGAACGCCGGCGGCAATCGCCAGCGCGTCCCAGGCCGCCATGTCGACGCCGGCCATTGCCATGCGCACGATGCCCTGCACGCCGATCAGCGCAAAGCGCTCTGCAAGCTTGCGCCAGAGATCTACGGGGGCGACGCGATCGCCTTTGACCACGCGTTCCACCTCCGCGAGGATGCTTGCGATCGCCGGGATCGCCGCGGGGAAATAGCACCAGAGATAGGAGCGGCCGGTGACGCCCTCTTCGGTGTCGAGATCGATGAGCAGCAAGGGGGCCTTGGTGATCGTCCCGCGGCTCGTACCGAGCGCATAGGTCATCGGCACTTCGACGCCGACATGGCGGATGGCACGAAGCGTCAGGGGCGAGAGACTAGGCTTGTTGGTCATGAACGAATCTCGGATCGATCTAGGCATCTTGATCCGCAGGGTGGGCATCGCGCACGCTTGATCCTATCATCCGCACCTGTTGTGCGCGCGCAATGCCTACATGCTGTCCGCGCGGACAAGAACCGCTCGCGTTCCAGTTCGAATTGTCGCCGTCAGCACGCGATTTTGCCCGCCCTACCCCGGAGGAAACATGCAGGGAAAAGTCACGCTCGAGGATCATTTCGCGATCGAAGCCACGCTCGGCGATTCGCAGCCGTTCGGCGCCCACGTCTGGGGCGAGCTGCGGCATCGCCTCCTGGACTTTCAGGACCAGCGCCTGCGCCTGATGGACGAATGGGGCGTCGAGATCATGATCGCGTCGCTCAACGCGCCGGCGATCCAGGCCGTCGGCGAAGTCGAACGCGCCGCCGAGTTGGCCCGCCGGGCGAACGACGTGCTGGCCGGCGAGGTCGCCAAACGTCCCGACCGCTTCGTCGGCGTCGCCGCGCTGCCGATGCAGGACCCGGAGATGGCAACCCGCGAGCTGCAACGCTGCATCGAGGACCTCGGCTTCAAGGGCGCGCTGGTGAACGGCTACACCGAGCGCGACGGCAAGCCGGTCCACTACGACCTGCCGCAGTACCGGCCGTTCTGGCGCGCGCTCGAACGCCTCGATGTCCCGTTCTATCTGCATCCGCGCCCGCCGATGCCCGGCGTCTCGCCACTCTACGAAGGGCATCCGTGGCTGTTCGGGCCGACCTGGAGCTTCGCCGCCGAAACCTCCCTGCATGCCATGAGGCT
This sequence comes from Xanthobacteraceae bacterium, assembly GCA_049579765.1. Lineage (GTDB taxonomy): Bacteria > Pseudomonadota > Alphaproteobacteria > Rhizobiales > Xanthobacteraceae > VAZQ01. Next base: position 3,402 of record JBAUOM010000211.1, on the reverse strand, counting down.
CATCGGCAGCGGCTTGTTCGACGACTGCCCGCGGCTGCAAATCATTCTCGGCCATCTCGGAGAGGGGCTGCCGTTTTATCTGTGGCGCATCGACAATGTGAACAACTGGATGAAGGCCCCGCGCAAATACGCGGCGAAGAAACGGGTGGCGGATTATTTCCGCGCCAATTTCCACATCACGACCTCCGGTCATTTCAGCACGCCGGCGCTGATCGATGCGATGGCCGAGATCGGCGCCGACCGCGTGATGTTCTCGGTCGACTACCCGTTCGAGGATTTCGGCGACGCCGCCGGTTGGTTCGACAGCGCCGAGATCAGCGAAGCCGATCGCATGAAAATCGGCCGGACAAACGCGGTGACGCTGTTCAAGCTGGCGAAGGCTTGAGCTTTCATCCTTGCGGGATTCGGCCGGCGCCGCCAGCCGCGCCTCGGTGACCCGCTGCCGTCGGCTCGGCCGCCTGGCCGGCAGCGTGCAAGATCAGGACATCGCGCACGGCGCGGTTCATCGGCGTCGGGACGCCGACCTGCGCGCCGAGATCGACCACGCCGCCGGACAGCCAGCCCACTTCGAGCGGCTTGCCCTGCTGCAGGTCGTGGTGCATCGAGGTCGTCATTTCCGGCGGCCACGCGTCGAAGAACGGAATGCGCTGCTCGGCATAGTCGGCGGGCAGCGCGACCCCGTGGGCGCGGCCGACGGCGACCACTTCCTTCGCCAGGTCGAGCAGAAACTGCCGGGTGAGCGGATTGCCGCGGATCGGGCCGATGGTCGCTCGCATGGCGGTGGTCGCGCCCGACATGGCAACCAGCACCACGTATTTCTCCCAGATCGAGCGGCGCACATCGCCACTGATCTCGGCATTGATGCCGCCGCGTTTGCAGGCTTCGTAAAACGCCTCGACGCGCGCCGAGCGGCGGCCGTCGTACTCGCCGAACACCAGCCGCTGCAGCGGACCGGTCTGGGCGATCACGCCGGGCCGGCCGATGCTGGTGCCGACATAGGCGACGCCACCCATGAGCGCCTTGTCGCCGAAGATCGGCCGCAGCATGTCGTCCTTCTGCACGCCGTTCTGGAACGAGACGACGCCGGTCTCCGGTTGCATGATCGGCAGCAGTTGGCGCGCGGCGCTCTCGGTGTCCCACAGCTTCACGCAGAACATCACCATGTCGACGGGACCGATCGTCGTGGGGTCGTCGGTCACGCTGACGCGCGGGAGATGGATCGGCTCGGACCCGCCCTCGACCGCAAGGCCGTGCTCGCGCATGGCGGCCAGATGGCTCCCGCGGGCGACGAAGTGGACATCGGCTCCGCCTTTGACCAGCCGTGCGCCGAAATACCCGCCGACGCCGCCGGACCCCATGATCGCAATGCGCAAGCCGCACTCCCTTTCCCGCGTGAGCGGCCGCATCAATACTGCGCGGGTGGCCGGCGCTCAATCCGCGCGGGGCGCGAACCGCCGGCTAGGCAGCGGCGGCACCGCGCAGGTCGCGGGCATTCTTGCGGCTCCGCCCGGGAAGCCCCATATTCGCGGAGACCGGCCGCGGGGCACGCCTCCGCCGGCGGGTCGAGGGGCGCCGCAAGGGCCCCGTCAAAGTCGCTTACGAGGGCTTTGAGGCCATGTCCCGGGTTCCGTCCCTGTCCAGTCCCTTCCTGCTCGGGTTCGACGAGATCGAGCGTGCGCTCGACCGCGTGGCCAAGGCCGCCGACGGCTATCCGCCCTACAATATCGAGCGGATCGTCCGCCACGACGGTCGAGCCGAGCGCCTGCGGATCACGCTTGCGGTTGCCGGTTTCCAGCGCGATCAACTTGACGTGACGGTCGAGGAAAGCCAGCTCGTCATCCGCGGCCGGCAACACGAAGACAAGTCCGAACGCCATTACCTCCACCGCGGCATTGCCGCACGCCAATTCCAGCGCACTTTTGTTTTGGCGGACGGCATCGAGGTCTTGTGCGCGGACTTGAAGAACGGGCTGTTGTCGATCGATCTTGCCCGGCCGGAGCCGGAACGAACCGTGAAGACGATCAGCATTACGGACAGCGAGTGAAACCCGAACAGGGCTCGACGCGTTCTCACGAGTAGGAGTCGAGTGCCATGACCAACAACAGCATCACCTCCCAGGAGCCTACGATGTCGGCCGAAGCGCTGGCACTGCTCGGCGGCGGCAAGATCGCCTATGTCAAGACGATCCGGTCCGAAGACGTGCAGAAGCAATTCCCGCAAGCGCCGCAGCTGGCGCCGGGGACGCTGCTCTATGCCCTGCACGCGGCCGACGGCACGCCGATTATGCTGACCGACAGCCGCGAGGCGGCAATCGCCAATGCCTGGAGCCAGGAGCTCGAGACCCTCAGCGTGCACTGACATCGGCCCTCCGACCGTTTTGTCCTGACTGTGTGATCCCGGACACACTGGAAACCCCCGCAGATCGCGCCTCAGAGGCGAGACGGGGGAATATTGCCCAGCGGTGTGTGATCCAGGGCACAGCCAGTACGCTCAAAACGACCGATAGTGTTCCCGGCGCGATCCCAGCGCGAGGAGCACGTGTCATGTTCGATCGATCCGCAACGCACCCCGCGGCGATGTCGGCGGAGTCATTCGCGGCCTTGGGCGAGAACCGCTTGGCCTACATTAAGGCGATCCGCTCGGAGGAAGTCGCGTTTCTTTGCGCCGATGCGCCGCTGCTGCCGCCCGGCTACCGCGTGTTCGTGCTGCACGCTGCCAACGGCAGCCCGATCATGCTCGCCGACAGCCGCGAGGCGGTGCTGGCGGACGCGGCGAACCAACAGATCGAGACCGTGAGCTTGCACTGAGCCGGCGGACGGCTCTTGGTTGCCGGCCTAGGCGGCGCTCGCCGACGGCAGCGCCAATACCGCATAGAGCGCTTCGGCGTCGCGCGAATCGCGCAATTTGCGAGCGACATCGGGATCGCGCAGGAGACGGGCGACGCGCGCCAGCGCCTTGAGATGATCAGCGCCGGCAGCCTCCGGCGCGAGCAGCAGAAAGACGAGATCGACCGGTTGTCCGTCGAGCGCCTCGAAGTCGACCGAGCGCTCGAGGCGGGCAAACAGCCCGAACAGCTTGGCGAGCTTGGGCAGCTTGCCGTGGGGAATGGCGATACCGTTGCCGACCCCGGTAGAACCCAGCTTCTCGCGCTGCTGCAGGATTTCCAGGATCGTGCGCTCGCTTTGGCCGGAAAGCTCTGCGGCCCTGGTCGCCAGCTCGTACAGAATCTGTTTCTTGCTGTTGACCTTCAGCGCCGGAATGATGGCATTGGGCGCGACCAGATCGGTGAGCAACATGGACCTTTTCCAGAAATCTGGGGAGCTCAGGATGGCCCGGCGTCGCAAAGGCGGCGGACCATAGGGACCTGCCGGTTGCCCGTCAATGGCTGTCGCGCTCGATCGC
>JBAUOM010000210.1:0-1828 GCA_049579765.1 Xanthobacteraceae bacterium | reverse complement strand
TTGCTATGATCGCGGCCCGTCCACCGAGACCTTGTCCATGCGTCCTCGCCTGCTGATCGTTCTTGTCCGCTTGTCCTTCCTGATCCTCCCGTTCGTCGCTGCCGTCGGCGCTCCGGCGGCGGAGCTGCAGCCGCTCGAGATCGCGACCAAGAACGGCGTGCACGTGTTCGCGGTCGAAATGGCCTCGACGCCGGAAGAGCAAGCGAAGGGGCTCATGTTCCGCCGCGAGCTGCCGGAAGGGCAGGGCATGCTGTTCGACTTCCACCAGGAGCAACCCACCAGCTTCTGGATGAAGAACACCTACATTCCGCTCGACATGATCTTCATCCGCGGCGACGGCCGCGTCCTGCGGATCGCCGAGAATACGGTGCCGCTCTCCGAGGCGCTCGTTCCATCCGGCGGACCGGTACGCGCGGTGCTCGAGGTGATCGCCGGCACCGCCAAGAAGCTCGGCATCGCACCCGGCGATCGGGTCGCGCATCGCATATTCAGCAGCCGTTAGCACGGGCGCGCTCGGCTTGCTGGCCTGGACCGAACCGTGTATCGAGACCCGGCGGCGGCGCCGGGGCATAGCGCAGCCTGGTAGCGCGGGAGTTTTGGGTACTCCAGGTCGCAGGTTCAAATCCTGCTGCCCCGACCATGCAAGCCGCTGGTGCACCGACGGTTCGCCTCCGCGATTTCCTACCTCGTTCCGCATCGCCACAGTGCTCGGATCGCCCCGATCCGCCCCGCGAACTCGTGCGCCGCTTACTCCCGGGCTGCGAGATCACCGTCGAAATGTTCCTGCTCTAACCGGTCGCAGGCTGCATTCGCGCCGGCGATGCGAGCGTCGATTAAGGGCATCGCGGTTCGAGACGCGGCGGCAAGCCCTCGTCGCGATCAGAGCGCGGTATCGTACGCACGGCGTTCGGCCCCGATGGGCAAGCCCGACTCCAATCGCGGTGCCGCGTTTCTGGACCGCGAATTTCCCCATTTCGTCGGTGCGGGCGCGCCTCCCTCCCCAGACCCGGACCCCGCAAACGCGGCCGATAGCTGGATGGTCTTTGCATCAGCAACCCACCGCTGGTGCGAGCAGCAGGTGAAGAAGTCACCGGACGAGCAGCGCGCGGACCCGACCCTGCAAAGGATCATGGAGAAGCACCGGCGGATCGTGCGCAAGAACCGGCCGCTGGCGGCCGACCTTTTCGATCTCAAATCCTCCTATGCCTACAACGCGGCGCGCTATCGAGATCCCTTTCGTGCTCAATGGCGCAAGCTCCCGCCATCGACCAATCCCCAGGTCCAGTACGACGACTATCGCGACGACCCCCAATTCGTGGCCGATATCAGGGGCATCATCCAATCCGGCGTGCCGTTCATGTTCGCGCACCTTGCGCTCGGCAAGTCGCTGAGCAAAGGACGCGAGTTCGACCTCGACAACCGAGGGCGTGCGCTGATGGAAAGCCTTCACAGCATCACCGGTGCAGCGCTGTACAAGACGTCCGACTTCGTGTCGCTCTCCCCGCAGGACGAGCTTCGAATGTGCTCGTCGCCGGCCGACTGCCACCCGTCGCCCTTCGGCCAGGAGGTCTATGGCGCGGCGGTCGCCAAGATGGTGCTGGCGAGCGGTTTGCTGAATGAACCGCAGACGCCAGCGGGCACGCGGCAAAATAATTCCGGGGTCGCACGCGGCGTCACGGCCGCGCACTGACAGGCCGGGCGCCTTGCATCTGGCGGCCCTGCCGTCGATCGGGGCTCGCCGGGCGGCCATCCCGCCGCCAGAATCACCTTGACGGGTTCCAAGGGGTTGCCGCAGGTTCAATCCCGCTGCCCCGACCATGCCGCAGTT
>JBAUOM010000209.1:0-3642 GCA_049579765.1 Xanthobacteraceae bacterium | reverse complement strand
AGGTCGAGGAGCGCGCGCGCCAGCGGCACGAGCGGCGAGCGCGCCGGCAGGTCCGAGAGGTCGGGCGCCACGCAGGCGAAATGCGCCACGGCTCCGTCCGCCAGCACGGCGTCGACCGACAGGACGTTCTCGCGGGTATTGCCGTAGCGCAGCGAGCGGGCGCCGCAGGAATTGTTGCCCACCATGCCGCCGATGGTGGCGCGCGAGGCGGTAGAAATATCGACCGGAAACCACAGACCGTGGGGGCGCAGCCGGCGATTGAGCTCGTCGAGCACCATGCCGGGCTCGACGACGCAACGCCGGCCGGGGACGTCGAGCTCGAGCAGATGGTCGAGATATTTCGAGCAGTCGATGACGAGCGAGGAATTGACGGTCTGACCGGCCTGCGACGTGCCCGCCCCGCGCGGCAGGACGCTCACGCCCTCCTCGCGCGCAAGCGCCAGCGTGTGCTCGACCTCCTTGGTCGAACTCGGCGCCACAACTCCGACCGGCATGATCTGGTAGTGCGAAGCGTCGGTGGCGTAACGCCCGCGCGTGAACGGGTCGAAGGCGACATCGCCCAGGAGCTGTGTCCTGAGCCGTCGCTCGAGCCCCAGCAGCGCCGTGTCGGCCATCGCTTGTCCCTGCCCAATTCGTGGGATTGGACCTCAGCGCGGCCCAATCCCACAGCCGCCATCCGCGAGCCTGGCCCGCGCATCCATCCTCTTTCGAACGAGAATGGATCGCACCGGTCTCGTAATATAGCGCGCCGCAAATCAGGCAAGGGGCCCGCGTGGTCAAACCCCGCGATGGCGGACAGAGTACCGGGCGTTCAATTGCATTCGCAGCATTCCGCCAAGAGGCTTGACTGACCGCCGCATTCGTCCTTCATGGCGGCAACTCGCGCGGCATCGTTGACGTCGACCCGAGCCGCAAGAACCGTGCCTGCAAAGGACCTGCCGATGTCGAAGAATTCCTCCCGCGCCGTGGGCCGCCACTTCCTGCAGATTCCCGGGCCGACCCCCCTGCCCGACCGCGTGCTGCGGGCGATGGACACGCCCATCATCGACCACCGCGGACCCGAATTCGCCCGGCTCGCCAGGAAATGCCTGGACGGCATCAAGACCATCTTCAAGACCACCAGGCCGGTCATCATCTACACCGCCACCGGCACCGGCGCCTGGGAGGCGGCTTTGGTGAATACGCTCTCGCCCGGCGACCGCGTGCTGATGGTGGAAACCGGCCAGTTCGCGACGCTGTGGAAGCTGATGGCGGAGAAGCTCGGCCTGCGTCCGGAGTTCATCAAGACCGACTGGCGCATCGGCGCGGATCCGGCGGCGATCGAGGAGCACCTGCGGCAGGACAAGAACAAGGAGATCAAGGCGGTCTGCGTGCTGCACAACGAGACCTCGACCGGCTGCCTGTCGCCGATCGCCGACATCCGCAAGGCGATCGACGCGGCCGGCCACCCGGCGCTGTTCTTCGTCGATACCATCTCCTCGCTCGCCTCAACCGACTATCGCCACGACGAATGGGGCGTGGACGTCACGGTCGGCGGCGCGCAGAAGGGGCTGATGCTGCCGCCCGGCATGTCGTTCAACGCGGTGAGCGACAAGGCATTCGCGGCGGCGCAGAGCGCGCAGCTGCCGAAGTCGTTCTGGGCCTGGGACGACATGCTCAACATGAACAAGATCGGCTTCTTCCCCTATACCCCGGCGACACAGATGCTGCACGGGCTCGCCGAGGGCATCGCCATGCTGCACGAGGAAGGGCTCGACAACGTGTTCGCGCGCCATCATCGCCTGGCCGAGGCGACGCGCTGCGCGGTGCGCGCCTGGGGCCTGGAGATCATGTGCCGCGAGGCGAGATACTACTCTCCGACGATCACGGCGGTGATGCTGCCGGAGGGGCACGATGCCGATAGCTTCCGCAACATCGCGCTCGACACCTTCAATATCTCCTACGGCGCGAGCTTCGGCCGCTATGCCGGCAAGTATTTCCGCATCGGCCATCTCGGCGACGTCAACGACGGCATGCTCGTCGGCGCGCTGGGAATTACCGAGATGGCGCTGGCCATGGCGGGCATCCCGCACAAGAAAGGCGGCGTGCAGGCTGCGGTCGATCACCTCATTTCCGCGCATGCCGCCCCGACCCGGGCAGCGGCGGAGTGACCTGCCGGGCTATCCGTGGCAACCGTGTCAAACTCGCGCCCGCAAAATGGCGATGCCAATACGCCTCTCTCGTCCCCTCACACATGCGAGAGCTGAACACGGATGGCCTACGCATGTTCCTCGACAGAGACCTTGACTGTGCGCCCGAGTGCTCGAAATGCCGCCTCGATCTGCTCGAGCCGCGATGCGTGATCGAGGCGGAACAGACGATCGACGGACTCTCGTTTCCACTTCAGACGCCGACCTAGTTCCGCTCGAGTAATGTGATCTTCGCGCAGCGAGCGGTACAGTGTGGCCTTCAACGTCATCATCAGGGGCAATTCTACGACGCAACCGCGCCTCGGCGCGCGCGGTGGCGCGGGAATTTCTTGCCCATCTGCAATGCGCGCCGCCAACGCCTCCGCGATCGCGCCGGCGGCGCGGCGGCTTGCGTCTGCCTTGTCCTCGCCGAAGGTCGCAACCTCGGGCAGGGCAGGACAGGTGACGAGCAGGGTGCCGTTGTCGTCGGGTTCAAGCTTGATCGGGTAACGCAGCATCATTTCAGTCCCAAATCCTTGAGGATTTTGTTGACCAGTTCCGTACCGAGCTCCTTACGGCTCCCGTGCATCGGAAGTTGGCTCTTGCGGTCGCCGCGTCGGACGGTCAGATGACCGCTGCCGCCCTTGTGGCTCTCGAAGGTGCATCCCTTGGCGGCCAGCAGTTTCTTGAGCTCTTGCGCGTTCACAAATATACGCTATTCCACACTTCTGTTGAGGTCAACATAACTGTGGAGTCCAGGACGCGCGGACCGCATGGTGGATTGGCGGCGATTGGTTTGAACCACTCGCCATTTCGCCGCGCTTGTCCGCAAATCGGATGGACTGGACCCGACGTGCGCTGATAGACATCGCGTAGGACGCACTTAGACGTCGGGTACGGCGCGCGCTGGGGAGGACATTCGATGAAACGGCTCTGCTTTGCGGTCGCGACGGCGCTCGCGATGCTCGCGCTTCATGCCGGCGCTGGCCTGGCGCAGACCTATCCCAGCCGGCCGATCCGCATCGTCGTCCCTTTCGTTGCCGGCGGCGCCGTCGACACGCTCGCCCGCATGATCGGCGCCAAGCTCTCCGAATCCTTCAACCAGCCGGTCATCGTGGAGAACCGCCCCGGGGCGGGCGGCAATATTGCGGCCGACGCGGTCGCCAAGTCGCCGCCCGACGGCTACACCATCCTGCAGAACACCAACGGCCAGGCGATCAGCCCCGCCATCTACCGCTCGCTGCCGTTCGACGTGGTGCGCGACTTCATCCCGGTGACGCAACTCGTCGCCTCCCAGCTCGTGCTGGTGGCAAGCCCAAAGCTTGCGGCGACCTCGGTGCCGGAGCTGATCGCGCTCGCCAAGGCCAAGCCCGGCAGCCTCAACTACGGCATGACCGGCGTCGGCAACCCGCTCCACCTGACGATGGAGATGTTCAAGACCATGGCCGGCGTCGACATCCAGGCGGTGCCGTAC
>JBAUOM010000208.1:0-3124 GCA_049579765.1 Xanthobacteraceae bacterium | reverse complement strand
TGACCCAACTCCGACATTCGCAAGCATCGCATGTTGAGTACGGATGGGCCCAAATCGACGCCAATGACCCGGACCAGAAATCGAGGTGCGGATTTCAGCCCTGCTTTGCCACGCGATTCGCTGGAGTGTCGGGTGGCAATGCGACCCAGGGGTGGCGTGACTCCTCCCACACCGCAATGGTCGGCGCTGGGAATTTTGGATCGGCGAAGTTACCGATGGCTACGGCGACGTATCCGGGAAAGCCTTTGCCCTCCCAGTAGACGGTGGAGCCGCATGTCGGACAGAAATAAAAGGTCAGCGCGTTCCCGCTCTCGGCTTTCCGGCTCCACGCCGTAGCTTGACCGGCGAAGGTGATCTGCTCGCGGTGGAAGCGCGCTTGGTTGCTGATCACGGCACCAGTGCGGCGCTGACACTCCAGGCAGTGGCACATGGAGACGCGCGATGGTTCGCCCTCAATCTCAAGACGGAGCTGCCCGCAACTGCAGGCGGCACGTCGGGTCATCATCGCTTTGCTCCATGGCTATCGATAGGACGCAGTATACTCCGAATGTCGGGTCGCTTCGGACTCTAATGACACGGTTCAGCGGAGCCGTCGAACGAAGTGAAGATCGAGGCCGGACAAAGGCGCGCCCACCTGATGCAGTGCGCCACCCTTGGCGAGGGACCCGAGGTCGATAGCGACGAACCCAACGCTATCGATCAGATCGATCACGGTTTTCTTAGCTTCGCTGTCGTCTCCTGACGTGAAGATGACTGTCTTTGGCTTGTTCGACGAAAAGTCTTGTATCCAAGCCATTGGCATATTGCTGATCGACTTCACAAGTCTTGCGCCTGCGGCCATTTCTGCGACCATCTCGCTCGAAGTGCGCCCGTTCAAGGCGGCGATCGATCTATTCACGCCTTTGAGACTCACATCGGGTTTGGAATCCATATGGGCATTGGTCGCATCGATCAGGATCCGCCCATGCCAGTCGATATCCTTGAGTGCCTCGGGCACGTTCACCCAATTCGTGGCGAGGATGACGATATCGCTTTCAGCGGCTTGCCTCTTCGTACCAGCCGTTGCGCCTGGGCCGAGATCGGCGACGAGGCCTGTCAACGTCTCCGGCCCTCTCGAATTGGATACGACAATCGTATGACCGGCGTTGATGAGGTGACGCCCGAAAGTCTTGGTCAAAGTTCCGGCGCCTACGAAGCCTACTCGCATGATGGTGTTCCTATCTGGACGTGGCGTTGGCCCGTGCTGTCACGCCGCGACAGCTGGCGTGGCTGCTGCGGCCGAACTGACATCGGCGCCGAACTGCTCGACTGCGGCTTCACCCGTGGCGCCGGCGCGCGCTCGGCCGGCCAAGATGATCTCGACGTCCTTGATCCCGATCCAGGCCAGGACCTGGCGAAGATAGCCGCTGACCTGGTTGTATTTCTCCACCGCCGAACCCGGGCTGAAGTCGCCGCCGCTTGCCAGGATGATCGTGGCCTTCTTACCGGTGAGCAGGCCGACATTGTTCGGCGACACCGTCACGCCGACCCGAACGATCTGGTCGATATAGGCCTTGAGGACCGCGGGGATCGAGAAGTTGAACATCGGCGTGCCGATCACGATGTGGTCGGCCGCCTTGAGTTCGGCGACGAGGCCGTCCGACACCTTGATGGCGGCGGCGCTTTCCGGCGAATGCTGCTCGCGCGGCGTGAAGGCCCCGCCGATCCAGGCAAGATCTACGAACGGCGGGGGCGTCCTTATCAGATCGCGGACGACGACGGCGGCGCCAGGGCGCGCGGCTTTCCACCGGTCGATGAAAAGCGCGGTGAGTTTTCGGGAGGTGGAAAACTCATGGCGAGGGCTGACCTCGATCGCAAGCAAGGTGGGCATTTGGCGGCTCCTATGCGGTTGATTGCCTGGCCCACCATCTAAGAGGCCTAGATAATCTAAAAAAAAGATGAAGTTTTGATAATGATATTCTATATATCTGATCATGTTGGATTCGCTGACCCTGGACCAGATTCGGATCTTCCTCGCGGTCAATGACACCGGAAGCTTTTCGAAGGCTGCGAAACAACTGAACCGCGCCCAGTCGGCGGTGACTTACGGCATCCAGAAGCTTGAGGCGCAGTTCGGCGTGTCGTTGTTCGACCGGGCCGCCTATCGGCCCGCGCTGACGGAGGCGGGGCGTGCGCTCTTGCCGCGGGCGCGCCGGATCGCCGAGGAGACCAATGCTTTTCGCGATACCGCGCGAAGTCTGGCGAGCGGCTTGGAAGCAGAGTTGACGATCGTGCTCGACTCCATGTTCCCGATGCCTGCGGTCGTAGAAGCGCTACGCGCTTTCACTGCGAAGTTTCCAACCGTTCCGCCGCGCATCTATGTGCAGTCGCTCGGCGCGGCCGCGGAACTGGTCCTCGACGGCACCTGCATGATCGGATTGCTGCCGCTTATCTTCAGCGACATCGCGCTCTTGAAGCACTTTCCCTTGCTCACCGTCGATCTGATCCCGGTGGTGGCGCCCGATCATCCGCTGGCAGCGCTTGAGGGACCGATCGACACGCACGTACTGCACCGGCATGTCCAGCTTGTGCTTACCGATCGCTCGTCGCTGACCGCAGGACGTGACTACGGCGTATTGTCGGGCCGCACGTGGCGCTTGGCTGACCTCGGCGCGAAGCAGTCGATGCTTCTGGCGGGGCTCGGGTGGGGCAACATGCCCTCCCATCTGGTCCAGGATGACATCGCGCAAGGACGACTTAAAGTCATTCGACCCATGGAGTTCGATCCGAGAGTAGCGCAACTCGTGATGTGCGGCGCCTACCTCGCCAACCGCATGCTAGGCCCCGCAGGACAGTGGATGATCGAGCACTTGTCTACTTCTATCGGCAGCTAAACCCCGACCGCGTGCATCTCGCCATGTCGCCCATTGGCACATAGCGGCGGTTTTCCAATGTCCGCTTTAGCGCCGCTATCGGGGGCAGAGATGGGGTAATCGGCCTGCCAGCTTGTGGATAGCTTGAAGATTTTGGGTGATGCGCTTCAGGCTGATGGTGAAACGAGGTCCGTGAACACGGCCTCAAGCATCAGAAGGAGAAGCGCAGCATGGACCATTTTGCTGGACTGGACGTTTCGGTCAAGGATACG
>JBAUOM010000207.1:0-1520 GCA_049579765.1 Xanthobacteraceae bacterium | reverse complement strand
GACTAAAAGCGGTTCCCGCCGAGCTGGCATCAGCCGCCGGCATTGCGCGGCGCCGCGAAGCGGCGAACCCGGACTCCACAACCACTGCCGGCGATCATGGAGTCCGGGCTCGCTCGCCGCGCCCGGGCCCGGGAATGACGACCGAGAGATTGGTGCAAATCGATCGGGACCCGTTCTTGGTACGGTTTGTCGCAGCACGCGGGCGGCTCGCCCCTCTGCCGCCGGCATTGGTCGCTGGCGGATGAATTTCCGGCTGGATAAGCTGACGCACGGGGACTCCAAGCCGGCCGACGTGACGGCCGCGACCGGGAATGACGCAAACGCGCCTTGCCAACCTTGCGCTCCAGGGCGGCGGCGCCCACGGCGCCTTCACCTGGGGCGCTCTGGAGCGGCTGCTGCAGGAGCCGCGTCTCGAGATCGACGGCATCAGCGCGACAAGTGCGGGCGCCATCAACGCCGTCGTGCTCGCCCATGGTCTCACCGTCGGCGGCCGTGAGGGCGCCATCGACGCGCTCGCCGGCTTCTGGCAGCGGGTCGCGCGGACGGCGAATTGGGGCGCCCTGCAGCCTTCGTGGTTCGACCCGGCGACCCAGAACCGCGGCCTCGAGCATTCCCCCGCTTATTTCTTCTTCGATCTCATGTCCCGCGTGTTTTCGCCCTATCAATTCAATCCCTGCAACTACAATCCGCTCCAGCAGCTGCTCGAGGAGGTGGTCGATTTCGAGGGGCTGCGTCGCCGATGCGCGATCAAGCTTTTCCTGTGCGCAACCAACGTGCGCACGGGCAAGGTCCGCGTCTTCACCAATGAGGAGATTTGCGTGCGGCGGGTGCTTGCTTCCGCCTGCTTGCCGCAGCTTTGCCAGGCGGTCGAAATCGACGGGGAATATTTCTGGGACGGCGGATACATGGGCAATCCCGCGCTGTTTCCGCTCATCTATGGATGCAAGTCGCCCGACATCATCGTGATCCACGTCAACCCGACCGAACGCGTCGAAATACCGAAGACGGCGCAGGAGATCATCAATCGCATCAACGAGATCAGTTTCAATTCGTCGCTGTTTCGCGAGATGCGCGCGATAGCATTCGTCAGCAAGCTCGTCGACGACGGACGGGTTACGGACGGCAGTCTCAAGCGCATATTGATTCACGCGATCGAGGCCGATGACGTGATGCAGGGTCTCGGGCCGATGAGCCAGCTCAACGCCGATTGGCAGTTTCTGCTGCGCCTGCACGACATCGGGCAGGACCGCGCCGCCCGCTGGCTCGGGGCGCATCTCGACATGGTCGGCGTGGCATCGACGGTCGATATTCGGGCGAAGTATCTGTAGGCGTGATCGGAGCCGACGCCGAAGGCCGGGAAGCGAACCGCGCGTCGTCACGACTACGACGCCGACTACGCTATTGACTACGTATCGTATCTGTGCTACGAATCGCAAATCCCCGCTCCTGAGGGGCGTCTTCTAGAGACGATCCTGAAGGCGGAGCGGGGAGTGGCGTCCTGCGGCCGCGGCTCGTAACCG
>JBAUOM010000206.1:0-10682 GCA_049579765.1 Xanthobacteraceae bacterium | reverse complement strand
TACAGGGCGCCGGGTCTGGAGTGCACCCCTAAAGTGAGACACGCCAACAAGGTCAATCGGCGCGCCAGCTGAACACAACGAACCGATCCTCCGTGCTCGCCACGCCCTCGGCGATCTCGCGGTTGCACGCGTCCTCGATCTCGGCCGCGGTGGCGCCGGGCTCGACCCACAGGTAGTGGGTGCGCCGCTCGCGGCTCTGGCTTTGGTCAAGGTCCTGCTCCAGGTCTTGCAGCCACTTGTCCGGCGACCGTTTCATGGGACGGAGTCTCCGGAAGGCGTTTTGCGCGCGGCAGGCGTCGGCCCGGGAGCCATTTGCCGCGCGCGTTCGAGCCTGGTCAGGCGCTCCTCGAAGTCGGCGGTTTCGAGCGAGCGCAGGTAGATATCGAGCACCCTGGCGAGATCGGCGGCCTCGCACGGCGCAAGCTCGCCCGAGGCGACCGCGGCCGCGATCATGGCCGCCGCCTTGACGGTGTCGGCCGCCGTCTCGAACGGCGGAAGCTCGAATTCGAGCGGCTGGCCCTTCCGCACCGGCAGCAGCCGGTCCACGCACAGGCGGATCGCGGCGATGTCGCCGCTCTTGGCGAGCTCCACGACCTTGTCGGCGATCTCCTCGATGCCGGCGTCGAGCCGATCCTGGAACAGCAGTTTCGACCGGTTGCGCGATCCGCGCGGGCGGCCCGCCGGATTGCCGCTTTGGCCCTTCTCGAACAGCATGGTCTCTCCTTTTCCGTCCTGGTTTCGAAGCAAGACCGCATCGCGCGCGGCCGCGGCTCGCAGCCGCGCGGCACGAAAAAACCCGGCGCGGTGTCGCGGCCGGGTGCAGGCGCAGTCTTGGATCGTGCGCGACTCATACCCCACTCGCGTAACGTAGTCAACTACAAAAAGCATCCAAATGCTAACCCGCTGGAAGGCCTGCCGAATCGGACCGAGCCGCGGCAGCGGGCGGCGGGCTCGGCGGCGGCGGCTTGGAGGCCAGCGTCAACATGCCCTGCCGCAAGGCCTTTTGGTCGCTATCCGCCCAAGAGCGGACTGATACTCACTTTGAGTTTTATCGGGCTTACCCCATATCCGACATGGGTGTGCCCAGCTTCCGTATTGAGATTTCCCTCCCGGCGATCGAGCGTCAAAGTCCTGCCCGTGAAACTACCGCTGGCCCGTCAGAATCGTGAGCCTGAAGAATCGTACACTCAGCCCTGCGGCGCGGCTTTTCATCGACTTTGCTCGCGCGGCCGCGGGGCTGCTGGCAGGTCATGGCCGATCTTGTTGCAAAAATTGGCGATCAGGAAGAGGAAAGCAGGTGAAGAGCTACTTGGAGCCACTTGGGCGGCGGCTTGGACGCCGTGGAGCATCGGCGCGGACAGCACGAAGCACCCGAAAACGACCACCGCCCCTGCCGCCGGAATCCGAACCGGATTGATGGCCGCCGTCAGGGCTGATCGATCTGTTAAACTTATTTCGCCTTTTTCATGTCGCCTTTCTTGACCCCTGCCTCGGGGAAAATCCACATGGCCACCACCATGAAGACTGCCGTGATCATGATGTATGTCGAAAAATCCGGACGGATGGGCGATCCGCTCCAATAGGCGAGGATCGCCGCGACAATGAGCGCAATGGCTGAGACGATCGCCTTGACATCGTTCGGCATGAAAACCTCGTTTAGACTGAAAGCTCCACGCGCCGGCTGGCCTCCTAGTGGTCCGATTCCGAAGTTCGCATCATTTCGCGGCACCCGCGTTTGCGAACTTCGGAAGGACCACGAGCAACTCTATGATACTGGTG
Organism: Xanthobacteraceae bacterium; assembly: GCA_049579765.1. Lineage (GTDB taxonomy): Bacteria > Pseudomonadota > Alphaproteobacteria > Rhizobiales > Xanthobacteraceae > VAZQ01. Next base: position 8,903 of record JBAUOM010000206.1, on the reverse strand, counting down.
CCCCTTTTGAACCCGAAGTTCGCGATCGCATTTGCCGCACGGTATGCGCGAACTTCGGGTTCGGGGCACTAGTACGCACCCACCGGCGCGGCGGCTGCCTCGTCGGGCCGACGCGGATGGCCGCGCAGATCCTGCTTCAGGTAACGGGTATCATAACCGTTGAGCAGCGTGCCGATGAGCCCGCGGTCGAGGTCCGACGTGCCGAACAGCCAATCGGCGATCGGGAACGTCAGGTTCATGTTGGTCTCCATCATCAGCCGCGCGTTGTGATGCGCAGTGTGATGGCGGCGGAGGCTGTTGACCAAGGGGCAGTTGCGGACGAACCAGCTCTCGTCGACATGACAGCAAAAATGCATGAACTCATAGATGAGGTACATCCCAGTGGTCACGCTCATGAACAACCAGCCGACATTCGGCGAAAACAGCAGGCCGAGAATGACCGCCATCGGAATCGACATCAGGATGAACACTACGAGCGCATAGGGCGGGAACACCGTCACGCGCCAGTCCTTATGATCCCGGAAGCGCATCTCCTCGTCGGTGAAGAACTGGTGGTGATTGAGCGTGTGCCGCTCATAAATCGCGCGCAGGCCTTTGATGTTGATCGGCCGGTGCATGACATATTTGTGCACGGCCCATTCGAACAGGTTCGTGAACAGGAACGTCAGCGGCACGGTCAGCCACTCGAGCCAGGTAACGTCATGGATGTGCGCCACGTAGACATAGAACGACGCCGCCCCCATCGCATAGATGAGCGCAATGTGGAAATAGCCGTCGTACCACCCGATGATGCGCGAGCGGTATTCCTGGCGAAAATCGATCTGCCGCTGATTGATCATGCTCGCTCTCCTCGCGCCTGGGGCCGGCCGGCCGGGCCGCCTCGCCTTGTGACCAACGATGCTGGCCGGCTGATATATCACACATCTATCACAGCCAGATGCCGCGTTCAATCCGCCGACTGCGCCAGCCCTGTACCCTCGATCACCCGCGCCACGGCCGAGTTCCGACGCGCCGCTCCGGGTTTGCCGGCAAAAATAATCTCTCCGCGTTCAATGACATAGAGCCGGTCGGTGAAATCCGGGACGTGGTGAATATTCGACTCGGCGATGCAGACGGCATGCCCGGATGAGCGAATATTGGCGAGCCCGCCGATGATCGAGGGGACGATGGCCGGCGACAGACCCTCGGTCGGCTCGTCGAGCAGCAGCAGCTTTGGCCCAAGCGCGAGAGCTCGCGCAATCGAGACCATCTTGCGCTCCCCGCCGGACAGCGCCTGCCCGCCGCGCTCGCGGTAGCGCTCGAGCTGGGGAAATACATTGTAGGCCTCGGCGATGCGCTGCTCGGCGGGCCGCGGGTTGGGACAGATCCAGGTCGGCATGGCGATGTTCTCGGCGACCGTCAGTTCACCGAACACCTCGCTCTCTTCCGGCGCGAAGCCGATGCCCAGGCGCGCGACCTGATAGGGTCGCAAAGCCACGAGATCGTGCCCGTCAAACGCTATCGTGCCCGACGCCGGCTTGCGAAAGCCCATGATGCTGCGCAGCGTGGTCGTCTTGCCGGCGCCGTTGCGCCCGACCAGACAGACGAGCTCGCCGTCGCCCACCTCGAAGGTGACGCGGCGCAGAACGCGGCTGCCCTGGATGTCGACGACGAGATCGCGGACCGCCAGCATCAATGTCCCCGCCGCTTACCGATCACGGTTTCGATCAAATGCGGATCGACGAAGAACCGATCGGGCGGCAGATCGGCGAGCACCTGACCCTCCGACAGCGCGATGATGCGATGGGAATAGGCTGCGACCAAGTCCATATCGTGCTCGACCAACACGATCCCCTTCACGCCGGCGCGCTCAGCCGCCGCGATCAGCGTCTTCATGATGCCGTGCTTGTCGGCGGTGGAAACTCCAGAAGTCGGTTCGTCGAGCAAGATCACTTGCGGGTCGAGTGCAAAAGCCGAGGCGACGTCGAGCAGCTTTTTCTCGCCTTGCGAGAGTGCCGCGGCAACCGTCTCGAGCCGGTGACCGAGGCCGAAGATCTCCGCCACTTCGCGCACGCGGCCGCCAACCTCGCCGTCGGCGGAAAGCCGCGAGAACAGCCGCCACCGCTTCTTCTGCCGCGAAATGACCGCGGCTGCGATCGTCTCCGCGACCGTCAGCTTGGGAAAGATTTGGATGAGCTGGAACGCGCGCGCCAAGCCATGATCGGCAAGCTCGACCGGTCCCACGCCGGCAATATTCTTGCCCATGAACAGGACTTCCCCTGAGCTCGGCTCGAGCAGCCCGGTGAGCAGATTGACCAGCGTGGTCTTGCCGGCACCATTGGGGCCCACGACCGAGACCAGCTCACCCTGATGCACGGCCATGTTGACCTGCTCGAGCGCGCGGAAGGCGCCGTAGAATTTGCTGACGTTGCGCGCTTCCAGCAGCAGGGTCATGCCGTCTTCTCCGCAATCCTGCGTCGCCAGTCGGCGGCCAATCCAGCAATGCCCTCCGGAAATCCGATGACGATCACCGCCAGAATGGCACCGAGCACGAAGCGCCAATACTCGGTCAGCGATTGCAGCTGGTCCTGCAACAAGGTGAAGGTGAGCGCACCGACGATCGGCCCGAAGAAATTCGAGAACCCGCCGAGCACGGCCATGAAAACGAGCTGGCCCGACTGAGTCCAGTAAACCAGCTCGGGATCGGCGAGCCCCACCCGGAAGCCAAGGATGGCGCCCCCCGCAGCACCGAAGGCAGCCGAGATGACGAAGGCGGCCAGGCGGAACCTGTGCACATGCACGCCGAGATATTCCGCCTTGCGTGCGTTATCGCGCACGGTCTTGAGGTGCAGTCCGAACGGCGAGTTCACGATCCGCCACATCACGAACCCGGCGACGATCAGAAGACCGAGGCAATAGTAGTAGAATGGCCCGGCCAGGAACTCGATCTTGTTGTAGCGTGCGAATTCCAGCCCGAGGATGTCCATGCGCGCCACGCGCATGCCGCTGTCGCCGCCGGTCAAGTAGTAGAACTTGAACAGGAAGGAGTGGAACAGCATGCCGAAGGCGAGGGTCAGCATGCCGAAGAAAATGCCGACATAGCGCACGCATAATGCGCCGACCGGCAGTGCAATCGCACAAGATGCGAGCATAACCGCGAGCAGCACCAGCTCGAAGGATTTCACCCCCAGCACCCCCGACAGGATCGCCGCGCCGTAAGCGCCAACGCCCAGAAACATCGCATGCCCGAACGACAGCAATCCGGTATAGCCGAACAGCAGGTTGAACCCGAGCAAGGCGATGGCGTAGCCGTAAAAGGGGACCATCAAGCCGGCGTAATAGGGCGGCACCGCCAGCGGCAACAGGGCGAGCGCAGCCGCGCCGCATGTGGCGACGATCGTCGCGGCAGAGAGCTTCATGCCAGCGTTCTCCCGAACAATCCGGCGGGTCGGAAAATCAGCACGGCAACCACGATCAGATAGATCGCGAGCACCTCCAGCTCGGGATAGAGCAAGATCGAAAAGCCGCGGATCAAGCCGACGATGAGCGCGCCAGCCAATGCGCCGCGCATCGAGCCCAGGCCGCCGATGACGACGACGGCGAAGGCCTCGATCACAAATTCGATCGCCATGTCGAGCGAGGCCGCGGCGGTCGGCACCACCAAGGCCCCCGCTGTGGTGCCCAGAACCACGCCAAGCGTAAATACCACCAAATAGACGCGTCGCACATCGACGCCGAGCGCCTCCGCCATGGCGCGATTTTCCGCCGTCGCGCGCAGGAGACGGCCGTAATTGGTCCGTTGCAGGAAGCCGCCGAGCCCGGCAGCCACCGCGATCGCCGCCGCAATCACCAGCAAATTGTATACCGGAACGCTGAAGTCGCCGGCGCTGAGCGTGCCGTAGATCAAATAGCCGCTGTCGAGAGAGCGCGGGTTGGCGCCCCAGACGAACTTGAAGACGTCCTGGAACATGAGTACGAGCGCAAAGGTCAGGAGAAGCTGGAAGCTCTCGTCGCGGTCATACACCGTGCGCAGCATGCGCTCGATCGGCGGTCCGATGAAGCCGAGCAGGAGACCGGAAATGATGAGTCCAGGCAGGATCAGCCATTCGGACACGCCGAACTGGCCCGCGTAGCCGATGAAAGTGATCCCGAAATAGGCGCCGAGCGCGTAGAATGAACCGCACGCCAGATTGACGATCTTCTGCACGCCGAACACGAGCTGAAGCCCGGCGGCCACCAAGAACAAAACGGCGGCGTGAAACACGCCGCCGGCAACAATGTTTGCAAACGCGGACATTCAATCCGGTTTGTCGGATCAGACGTTGAACTGGGCGGTCTTGATCCATTCCCAGAAATTCGCCTCCGGCGGCTTCTGCAGTCCGGTGGAATACCGGCTCTCGAACGTCCCGAGCGTGACGAAGTCGTACTTGTTGTTGTGAGTGGTAAGGCCCTGCACGAAGGTCTGGTCGGCGATATGGTCCTTGCGCCAGGCGCTCTTGCCGCCGAGGCTCTCGATCGACAGGCCGACCAACGCGTCGATGATGTCGTCTTGCGACGGCCAGTTGCCGCCCTTCGCATTCATCGCCTTCTCCACCGCCGCCTTGTAGGAGGCGATGGCGAAATAGGCGCGATCGGCTTCCCACTCAGGATAGTCGTTGTAGGTCTTCTCGTACCAGGCGACGAATTCCCTCGCCAGCGGCGACGCATTCGGGTTCGCAAAATAGAGCGTGTTGTGGCCGAACAGCATGCCTTCGGGTGTGAATTCCTTCTTCATCAGCGTGTGCTGCCAGCCGGCGGCCGGGAACACGAGCTTGGTGCCTTCAGTCAGGCCGGCGGCATGCGCCTGCTTCATGAACACCGGCAGATCGGCGAACAGCAGCGAGGAGAAGATCAAATCCGGCTTGGCTGCCTTGAGCGCGGCCACGTGGCTGGTCAGGTCCATGGTGCCGACCTTGGGCCACTGCTCGGTGACGACCTTGTGCTCGATGTTGAACCGCTTGAGCATCGCGACGAAGGCCGCCATGTTGTTGCGGCCGTAGGAGTAGTCCGGATTGATCCCGGCGACGGTGACGAACTTGCCTTTCCAGTACTTGATGGCGAGCAGCGAGGACATGACCGCCTCGCACTCGTTGTCTGTCGAGCGGAACAGATAGCGCGGATTGGGGATTTTCTCCTCCACGCCGTCCTGCGTCGTGCCATCCCAGTAGATCGTGAGCGCGCGCGCTTCCTCCACCACCGGGCCGAGCGCGAGCCCTACGCCGGTGGAAATGATGCCCTGCACGCAGTCGACCTTCTCCTGCTGCACGAGCTTGCTGAAGCGCTCGATCGTGTCCTTTGGCGAGGATTCATCCTCGATCACCAGCTCGACCTTGCGGCCGGCGATGCCGCCCTGCGCGTTGTAGCGCTCGACCGCCCATTGCGTGGCACGGATCCCATTAAGGCCCGGCGCCGCAGCGATGCCGGAGCGCGGCGCGAGAATGCCGACGCGCAACGGCTTGTTCTGCGCGATGGCGGGGCCAAAGACGCGGCCGGATGTCGACAAGGCGCCGACGGCGGCGGCGGATGCAAGCAGTCTGCGGCGAGAAATTGCCATGGTATCTCCCTCATGACCCGCGTTGGGTCTTCTGTTTTCGTTGATTGCTCGACCAATGATATATCAGATGCATGTCAGCGACAAGCACGGCGCTTGCTCGACGCGGCACTACGCCGCGACGCTAGTGCGCAAGAAACTGTCGATCTGCGCTGCTGTCAGCGTCCAATCATTGTCGAAGTTGGCGACGACGGCCTTCATGAACGGCTCCGAGAGCGCGATGGCGCGCGCCTTATCGCCCAAATGATCGTAGAGGATCGCCAGCGCCAGTTGCTGTGGGCTGTCACCTTCGTAGGTCCATTCGAAGCCGTATTTGGTGAGGCGTTTGACCTCGTAGTGCTCATTGAGCGGGCGGCCGTCAACCGTCACGACCAACCCGTCGATGGTGCGTTTTCCCTCATATGCCTTCATGGCCTCAGACCGATACTGTTCCGCGTGAAGTTCTCGACATAGTCCATCAATTTGTCGCTCGCGCGCGCGGCCGCCTCGCCGTTGCCCCGGGCGATCGCGCGCGCTTGATTGGCGTGCAACCGCGCGCACAGCGGCAGATCGGCCGCCTCGCGATAGTGCATGTACCAGAACCGGCGCGAAAGGCCCTGCAGCAGCTTCATCGAGCGGGCCGCATAGTCGTTGTGCGCCGCCTCGATCAGCAGGCGATTGAGCTCGCGATCGAGCCGCATGAAGGAAATGTCGTCATTGGTCTTGGCCGCGCGATCCATGCCCTGCGCAATCCCCAGCAATTGTTCGCGCTGGTCCTTGTTCGCCCGTTCGGCACCCGCGCGGCTGAGCAAGCGCTCGATCTCACGCCGCACCTCGAGCACCAGCAGCTGATTGCGCGGATTGATATCCGAGACGAGAACGCCCTTGCGCGGCAAAATGGTAATCAGGCCCTCGCGCGCCAGCCGCTGCAAGGCTTCGCGGACGGGAGTCCGGCCGATCTTGAACATGGCCGACAGCATCTGTTCGGAGAGGACGTCGCCCGGCTTGAGTCTGAGGGTAACGATCTGCTCCTCGACCAATCGATAGGCCTGTTCGGTCAGGGTTTCGCGCGTGGCGCCCCGCCGCCCCGCTCTCGGCGTGGCGGTTTGGCGAACGCTGGAACGCGGCTGTCGCAATGCAGTTGCCGGCAAACGCCCCACGTTAGACCTGCCTTCGTTTCGCGACCATTGCTGCAAATTTTTCGTATTCCGCCTCGTTCACCGCATAGGAATGATCGTCGTCCGGGAACGTGCCTTCCTTCACCTCTTTGACATATTGCATGATTCCGTTGACGGCCACTTCGGTCAATTTGGCGTAACGCTTGGTGAATTTCGGCTTGAAATCGGTGAACACTCCAAGCAGGTCGTAGCACAGCAGGATCTGCCCATCGCAGCCGATCCCAGCGCCAATGCCGATAGTCGGGATCGTCAGCTGCTCCGATATCAGTCGCGCGATCTTGGCCGGCACCGCTTCGAATTCCAGCATGAAACAGCCGGCATCTTCGATCGCCAGCGCGTCTTCCAGGATCTTCATGGCCGTGTCCGCGGTGCGGCCTTGAATCTTGAAGCCACCGAACATGGCGATGGTATGCGGGGTCAGGCCGATATGGGACGCGGTCGGAATGCCGGCATCCACCAGAGCGCGCAGAATATGAGCCTGAGATTTGCCGCCCTGCGGCTTGACCGCGTCGCACAGCGTCTCCTGCATGAAACGCGTCGCATTGACGAGTGCGCGGTCGACCGTGTTGTAGCTCTGATAGGGCATGCACCCTAGCATGAAGGTGTTCGGTGCGCCACGGCGGACAGCCTGCCCATGCATGACCATCATGTCCATGGTCGCCGGGACCGTGTTGCGATGGCCGTGAGCGATCATCGCCAAGCTGTCGCCGAGCACCGCCACGTCGATGCCAGCCATCTCGGCCCATTGCGCGGAGGTGTAATCCGGCACCGACATGTAAACCATTTTTTCGCCGGTGCGCTTCGACTCGCGGATTTCCGTAATCGTGCGCTTCTCGCGCTTACCCTCGGCCTTCTCGACCTCCGGCCCGAATTTGGCGCGTTTGACCGGGGCGGACTTGACCGGCGTCTCGGCTGTCGACATTTTCGCTCCCCTCGCTGCGGCCCTTGCGCAAACAGCTGATATATGTCTCGTATGTTACGGACAATCTTTTTCGCCGGTCAAGGGAGGCGATTCCGCGACGGTCAAGGCAAGGGAAGGTCCGTATGCATGCTGCCCAACGAGACCCTCATCCCGCTCGTTCTGTTCACGGCGCTGCTACTCGCTTTCTCCCTGCACACGCTGGCGGCGAGCGGCCAGTTTCCGCGCGCGCATCGCGCCCCGGCGCTGGCGTCCGGTCTTGGCGTGATCATTCTTTACGGCACGATCGCGGTGGCGACTACAAGCCTGGTGGTCGCCCTTTTGGCGGCTTGGCGGCTGGTTCCCTGGTATGCGGCGGTCATTGGCGGCGGTCTCGCAATTCTGGCGGCGCCACTCGTGCTGCAGAAGTTTCCCGACCGTTTCGTCGACGGCCGCGCCTCGCTGTTGAGCTTTGCCGTGGCGAGCGCGTTGCTGGCGCTGCTGCTGGTCAGGCTGAGCATGGAGGGGACGATCTAACGGCAATTCGTCAGGGGAGGAGAAGATGATTGCGGTCATATTCGAAGTCTGGCCGAAAGCGGAGCGAAAGAAAGACTATCTGGACATCGCAGCTGAATTGCGACCGCTGCTCGAAAAAATCGACGGCTTCATTTCGATCGAGCGCTTTGAGAGCCTCTATGAGCCGGGCAAGATTCTTTCGCTTTCGTTTTTCCGCGACGAAGCGGCAGTTCAGGCTTGGCGCAGCACAAATGAACATCGGGTCGCGCAAGCAAGAGGCCGCAGCGAGATTTTTTCCAATTATCGCCTACGCGTTGCCGATGTCATCAGGGACTATGGCATGAACGAACGCGAGCAGGTTCCAAGCGACAGTCGCAAAGTGCACGGAGCGTAGGACCAGAACCAGTTTTGCGGGCCGCAACAACCAGTCGGCATGGTCTTTGACGCAGCTATGTTGCCGCGGGCAAGCTTGCGTGTGAATGGCAGCTCGCGGGTGCGCGCGATGTTGTCGGCGCTGGCCGCCTCGGCGAACAGGCCGTAGTGGCGGATGCGGCGGAATCCCTTCATGGGCCCTCGAGCCGCCGGCTATGGCGCCGCGAACCTCCTGAGAAGATAGGCATCCATGATCCAGCCGTTTTTTCGCCTGGCTTCGCTTCGAAGCCGTTCGATGTCGTGCATGCGTTCCTTCAAGTTGCCCGACACGAGGATCTCGTCCTCGGTACCGACATAGGCGCCCCAGTAGATGTCGATGTCGGGATCATCG
>JBAUOM010000205.1:0-6636 GCA_049579765.1 Xanthobacteraceae bacterium | reverse complement strand
TTTCTGCCGAGAATTGCGCATCAGCTCGACGAAGCGCGCAAACAGGTAATGGCTGTCGCGCGGCCCGGGGGACGCTTCCGGGTGGTACTGCACCGAGAACACCGGCTTGTCCTTGAGCGCGATGCCGCAGTTCGAGCCGTCGAACAGCGACACGTGGGTCTCCACCGCCTCGGCGGGGAGCGTCGCGCGGTCGACGGCGAAGCCGTGGTTCATGGAGGTGATCTCGACCTTGCCGGTGACGAGGTCCTTCACCGGATGGTTGGCGCCGTGGTGGCCCTGGTGCATCTTCATCGTCCGGCCGCCGACCGCGATGCCGAGCATCTGGTGGCCGAGGCAGATGCCGAATGTCGGAATGCCGCGCGCGATGATGTCGCGGATGACCGGCACGGCATATTCGCCGGTGGCCGCCGGGTCGCCGGGACCGTTGGAGAGGAAGACGCCGTCGGGCCCGAGCGCGGCGATGTCCTCGGCACTGGTCTGCGCCGGCACCACCGTCACCCGGCAGCCCTTGTCGGCGAGCTGGCGCAGGATGTTGCGCTTGATGCCGTAGTCGATCGCGACCACGTGGAATTCCGGGTCGTCGCGGCGGCCGTAGCCCTTGTCCCATTGCCATGCCGTCTCGTCCCAGGTGAAGCGCTGGCCCGAGGTCACCATCGGCACGAGGTCCATGCCGACCAAGCCGGGCCATTCGCGCGCGTCGCGCGCGAGCGCGGCGAGGTCGAAGCGTCCCGAGGGCTCGTGCGCGATCACCGCGTTGGGCATCCCGCCGACGCGGATGCGGCTGGTGAGGGCGCGGGTGTCGATGCCGCAGAGCCCGATGATGCCGCGCGCCCTGAGCCATTGATCGAGATGCCGCGTTGCGCGGTAGTTCGACGGCGCGGTGATGGCGGTATGCAGAACCACGCCGCGCGCGCCCGGCGTCGCCGCCATGTTCACGGTCTCGATGTCGTCCTCGTTGGTGCCGACATTGCCGATATGGGGAAAGGTGAAGGTGATGATCTGGCCGGCATAGGAGGGATCGGTGAGGATTTCCTGATAGCCGGTCATGGCGGTGTTGAAGCAGACCTCGCCCACGGCGTGGCCGGTCGACCCGAGCCCGATGCCTTCGAGCACGGTGCCGTCGGCGAGCACCAGCAGCGCGGTCGCCTTCGGGTCGGCCCAGGACGCCTCCGAAGCGGCGTCAGCGCTCGCTCCAGGGGAAGTGTCCGCCGGTTGTTTCTCGGTCATCGCAAGCCTAGATCTGGAAGCGGCGCCAGCCGGCCGGGCATCGGTTCGACTCGAAGGCGGCGCAATTTCACGAAAGGCCATAGCCGTGCTGCGCGACGAGATCAACACCGCCCTGAGAGTTGCGATGAAGGCCCGCGACGAGCGCCGCGTGTCGACGCTGCGCCTGGTCAACGCGGCGATCAAGAACGCCGATATCGAGGCCGAGACCGGCAGGAAGAGCGCGCCTTCCGACGACGACCTGCTCGCCCTGCTGCAGAAGCTCGTCAAGCAGCGCCAGGAATCGGTCGAGATCTACGACACGGCCGGCCGCCGGGAGCTCGCCGACAAGGAGCGCGGCGAGATCGAGATCATCCGCGCCTTTCTGCCGCGGCAGATGTCGGAGGACGAGTCGAAGGCGGCGATCGCCGACGTCATCAAGGCGACCGGCGCCAGCAGCATCAGGGACATGGGCAAGGTCATGGCCGCGCTCAAGCACAGCCATGCCGGCAAGATGGATTTCGGCAAGGCGAGCGGCGTGGTGAAGGCGCTGCTGAGCGCATCTGGCGGTTGACCACGGCGCGTTGCACGCGCGGCATCGCGAGATCTTGTCGCGGGTCGCGTGCTGCTGCATTGTGAACGACAATTCCAACGACAAATCCTCCAGGGAGGGCGTCCGCATGCGCCGCATGTATCGCCTCGTCTAAATTTAAAGGAGCCCGCGTGTGAGATGGAAGCCACGGCAGCGGCGTGGAAACGACGTCGTTCGATTCGAATCTGCAGATCAACTCATTATTCGATGACTTAAGAACTCGCCCGGGAAATGCGAGGTGCAAGCCATGACATGCGTGATGGCTTCGCGGTCGTATTCATCGTTCGAGCGGTAGGTCTCGAAGAACGAATTCACCCTGGTCGCGCGATCGAGACGTTGCTGCACCGATTGAAGGCCGAGCGAGACGCCGTAGTTCGTGAATGCGAACTTCACGTGGCGAAGTCCGGGCGCGCGACAGAAATAGCCGGGCGGATCGATCCACATACGATCGAGCATTGCGAGCGAGCGAGGAATCTGAAGCTTCGCCCACGGCTCTCCCGGGAAAAAATGCGCGAGCCAGAGCATCATGCCGAGGCCGAGATCCTGATCGATCGAAAGGCGCTCATGGTCCCGGTCGATTAATGCCCGCATTTCGGAAATTTCAGACGCGAGGGCGTGCTCGCTCAATAGCCGATAGCTGACATACCCGTCGAACGCATCAAGCGTGCCCAGTCCGAAGCCGGGATAAGGTCCGCTCAGGTCTTCCTTCATCTTCCAAATGACACCGGTGCCGGGAATGACGAAGGCGCGATGGACGTCGCGCGCTAGCTTGACGCCCTGATCGCGATACTGCGGTTTCAAGTCGCCGAGCCGCGCCAGCGCGAACATCCACATGGCGAGGTAGTGGAAATACTGCCCATCCCGGTCGGAAGCTTCGCCGATCCTGATCCCGCGCCGGCGTCCGAGCACCCGCATGACCTCCGACACCAGCCATTCCGCCTGGTCGAGATAGTGTTGTTCATGAAGATGTTTGCAGAGAGAAACCAATAGCACGACGCCAAAGGCGTCCGTCCAAAGATAGCGCAGGCCATTGGGCCAGATGTTCTGCTCGCGCATCCAGCGCAGCTTGGCGAGAACGAAATCGATGTGCGGGCCGGGGCGCATTGTTAGCAGCCGCCCTCACGTGGTTTCAAAGCCCGAACGGGTAGGTGTCGGGCATTGCCTCCAGTTCATTGGTCTCAAACGGGGTGATGGCCTTGGTCCGATCGAACCAGACATATTCGTCGAACTGCTCCGGCAACACGGCCTGGAAGTAGTGGCTCGCGAGCTCGGTGTCCGGTCGATAGATGACGCCGATGGCGCGCTCCAGATGCGGCTTGCGCAAGGCGCTCAGGATCGCCGCAGATGCCGTGCGGAGGTTCAGCAAGAACGCCGGTATGCCCGTCTGATGGCAGATATGCTCATAGCTCTCAGCGATCGCGGGCTGCACCGTCTTGATCTCCATCGGGCCATCCCAATCCGAGGCGGCCGCGACGGTACCGGTAAACGTGCCAAATCCGATCGAATAGCATCGCTTGCCGAACTCCTTGCGGCAGAGCTCGCCCAGATTGTACTCACCGCGCGAATGCATCTCGGTCGCTGCGGCGTTGCCGATATGTGAATTGTGCGCCCAGACGACGATCTTGCTGTTGGGACCATGGTAGGCGAGCAGCGTCTCGAGCGTTACGAACATATGGCTGTCGCGCAGGTTCCATGACGCGCGCGAACCGTAGTACATGATGCGATAGTAGCGCTCGGCGTTGGCGATGAGCCTGGCATTCTGGACCGCGTCCATGAAGCGCTCGCCGTCACGCCCCGCGTATGGGGTGCGCTGCTGCAAGAGCTGCTTGAGAACGATCGTGACCTCGGATTCGCAGGTGCGATAAGCGCCGGTCAGCGCCGCATGACCGTAGGTGGCGGGGTCGGATTGCCACGGGGTCAAGCAGCCGTATCGCTCGCGTGCGACGCGGGCCGTGGCAGGATCGACCTCATCGAGATATTTCAGCACGGCCCGAATCGAAGAATACAGGCTATACAGATCGAGCCCGTGAAAAGCGACGCGATGAGCGGGCTTGAGCGCCGCATTGTGTCCGCGCAGCCAATCCACGAAGTCCCGCACCTCGTTGTTGCGCCACATCCAGGTGGGAAACCGCGCAAAGGCGGTCCACTCGGACGGCGGATATTCGAGATGCCGGACGTAGTGATCGACGCGTGCCGCGTCTGGCCAATCGTCCTCGATGGCGACGAGCCGGAAGCCCTTCTTTTCAATCAACTCGCGCGTGATGCGGTCGCGCAAGCGATAGAACTCGGATGTGCCATGCGTGGCTTCGCCGAGCAGGACAACCCGGGCGTCACCAATCCGGGCGAGCAGGGGCCCCAATTGGGCAGCTTCGATCGAGGCTAGAGATTCACATGCATCTGCAATGAGTTGAGCTGGAGTCTGTGCGGGCGGAGCCTTGGCGCGAGCCGGCGATCGGCCGGTCATTGGGATCGGTTTGGGACCCTCCCATCCCTCATGTCCGATGAGCGGAACAAATCGAACATCGGCCAAGTCCTCGCGCCTGAACTCGCGTTCGGAAACTCGCGTGATGCGAACCAGCTCCTGCACCTTGGGGTCGCGCCCGACCGGAATGACCAGTCGACCGCCGATCTTGAGCTGCTCCTTGAGCGACTCGGGAATTTTGGGACTGCCGGCAGCGACGACGATCCCGTCGTAGGGGGCGTGATCCGGCCATCCCTTCGTGCCATCGCCATGCAGGACATGCACGTTGTCGTAGCCGAGATCGGCCAGCAGCGAAGCGGATTTTTCGGCAAGAGGACCGATCCGCTCGACGGTGTAAACGTTACTCGCGATCCCGGACAGAACGGCAGCGGCATAGCCTGAGCCGGTTCCGATCTCGAGCACCTTTTCACCGCCGCGCAGGGCCAAGGCCTCGGTCATGAAGGCGACGATATAAGGCTGCGAAATGGTCTGCCCTTCCTCGATCGGCAACGGCGAATCATCATAGGCAAATTCACGCAGTCGCTCCGGTAGGAATTTCTCACGCGGCACGGCGCGCATGGCATCGAGCACGAGCTCGGAGCGCACACCTCGTGCGAAAATGGCCCTGTCGACCATCTCATGGCGAAGCTTCGCATAATCTTGGTGCGCGGCTGGGTACGCTGGCTGATGCTGCTGCATTAGACAAATATAGGTGAGCTAGGCTCAACCGGTTTGACCGAGATCAACTCAGTCATCCTGCGGCGCAGTAATAGATTTGGGGCGCGATCGAGGCCATCAGGGTCACACCCGGCTTGGGTGGACAATGCCTCAGCCGCCGGCCCAAAGGCTCTTCGACGCGAGGCGCGCCCCTTCGACGAGGGCGCCAAGCTTGGCCCATGCCAGCTCGCCGTGAACGCGGCCGCCAAGCCCGCAGTCGGTACCGGCGATCACGTTCTCGCGCCCCACGATCGCGGCGTAGCGGAGAATGCGGTCGGCGACCAGTTGCGGGTGCTCGACGAGGTTGGTGGCGTGACTGACGACGCCGGGCATCAGCATCTTGCCCGGCGGCAGCTTCGCAGCTTGCCACACGCGCCATTCGTGCTCGTGCCGCACGTTGCCCGCCTCGAAGGAATAGGTCTGTGCCTTCACCTCGAGGATGAGGTCGATGATGTGCTCGAGCGGCAGGTCGTGGGTATGCGGCCCGTGCCAGCTGCCCCAGCACAGGTGATAGCGCACCTTCTCTTCCGGAATCCCTCTGAGCGCATGATTGACCGCGTCGATGCGCAGCTTGGCGAACTTGCGATAGCTTTCCACGCTCGGCTCGGGCTTGATCATGTCCCACCAGTCGGGAAGGCCGGGATCGTCGATTTGCAACACGAATCCGGCCGACACCACGGCGCGGTATTCTTCGCCGATGGCCTCGGCCAGGGCGAAAACAAATTCCTCCTCGGTCTTGTAGTGCTCGTTGAAGATGAAGTGGTCGAGCCAACCCGGCGCCAGCAGCGCGATGAACGCCTCTTCGACCTTGGCGCCGGAGCGATCGATCGCGGCCTTGAACGCGTCGATCTCGCGCTGGATCGCTTCCGGTCCTTTCGACTTCACCGGCCCGCGCGCGACCACGCGCTCGGTCATCGGGGGCATCGGCTTCTCGCCGGGCACGAAGAACAACGTCCCGAGCTTGTCCATGTCGGCATAGAAGTCGCGGAATTCATCGCGCTCGCGCGTCGAGTGCCGCGTGGTCGGCGGCTCGCCCGGCTTCACGGGCCGAGCCTCCAGGCCGGTGAAGTGCGCGGCGTAGTGCGCGAGGCCGCGGGCGGTCCAGAACTCGCCGTCGCCGATGCAGTCGATACCGATTTCGACCTGTGTCTTCACCGTCTCCGCTATCGCCGGCACCACGCGGGCCGCGATCTCGTCGCGATCGACAACCTCGGCGTTGGCAAGCCGCGCCGGCATCTCCTCCCACCCGCGGGGCGGCGGGAGCCGCCCCACGTGCGAGGTCCTGATCCGCGTTGCGCTCTTTCGCATGGTCGTTCCTCCAGCCTTCGCCTCTTGCGGGGGCTTATCGCCTGCATCGCTCGCTCATATGATGCCCATCGTGAAGTCACCGGGCAACGCTCGCTGCGCGCTAGCGCGTGATCCCGAAAAGTGGATACCGGTTTTCGGAAAAGATCACGCGCAAAACAAAAGCTTAGAGCGGGATGATGATTCAACGAAAAATCATCCCGCTCTAATGCCCCGAACCCGAAGTTCGTATCTGAATGTGCCGCGAGTGCTGACGAACTTCGGAATCGGACCACTAGCGTGATTTGCTTGCCGCGTCTTGCTCCCTGCTGCATTGTGACTGGCTGGCTGATTTCACGACAAGAACACGGGGTGAGGA
>JBAUOM010000204.1:0-8412 GCA_049579765.1 Xanthobacteraceae bacterium | reverse complement strand
CCGCCAGCCTCGGCGAAGCCGTCGGCGAGCACGGTTGCGACCTTGACGCCGAGGCGAGCGCAGTCCTCGACCGCCGCCACGGCGGCGTCCGTCGGCGTCACGATATAGGCGTGCTCGGGCGCCTCCGGCAGCGCCGCGAGCGCGGGCCAGGCGCGCTCGCCCAGCACGCTGTCGCGCCTGGGATTGACGGGATAGACGCGGCCGGCATAGCCCATCTGCCGCAGGAATTTCAGCGGCCGTCCGGCGGTCTTGGCCGGGTCGTCCGACTGCCCGACGATGGCGACCGAGCGCGGCGCGAACAGATATTGACGAAGGTCGTCTCCCGCCGAGCGAGACATGCTTTGGTCCAGTACCCGTAGCCCGGATGGAGCGCCAGCGAAATCCGGAGTTTGCGCCGCGTGGCACGAACGCCCCGCATCGCGCGGAGCCTGTCATCGCGCCGCGCTTCGCGCGGACCCGTTGGCTCCATGCGGGCTACGTTTCTTGCAAAATCACTCCGCGGCCTCGGCCGGTTTCGGCCGGCGCTGGTCGAAGCGGCGGTCGAAAATGTGCTCGGCGATGCGGTTCTTCATGATCTCGATCGAGCCGCCCGCGATCATCCAGCCGCGGCAGCGCCGCATGCACCATTCCACCAGGCTGTCCTGGCTGTAGCCCGTGGCGCCCATGATCTGGACTGCTTCGCTCGCCACCTCGAAACCGGCCTGGTTGCAGGCGGCCTTGGCCACGGCGGTCTCATAGGCCGACGGGAGCCCGCGGTCGGCGTTGGCCGCCGCGCGGTAGAGCAGCAGCTGCGCGCCCTCGAGCTTGATCGCCATCTCGGCGAATTTCCATTGCAGGCCCTGGAATTCGCACAGCGGCCGGCCGAACTGCTGGCGGGTCGCCGCATGCTCGCGCGCCTTCTCGAAGGCGTAGCGCCCGAGCGCGAGCGAGCGCGCAGTGTTGCCGAGGCGCTCGATGTTGAAGCCCGCCATCTGCTTCTTGAACCCGCCGGGGCCGAGCAGGACGTTCTCGGCCGGGATGCGGCAATTGTCGAAATGCAGCTCGCACCATTCCTCGCCGCTCATGAAGGCCGAAGGCTTTCCGATCGCAAAGCCCGGCGCGTCGCGCTCGACGATCACCGAGCCGATGCCGCCGACCCCGGGCCCGTAGCGCACGTAGACGAGGAAGATCGCGGCATCGCCGCTGAAGGTCGAGAAGACCTTGCTGCCGTTGAGGATGTAATGCGCGCCGTCCGCCCTGGCGCTGGTCTTGAGCTCGGTCGCGGCCGAGCCGGCGTCGGGCTCGCTGATGCCGAGGCTCATCACCATGCGGCCCTGGAGCAGGTCGGGCAGCCAGCGCGCCTTCTGCCGCGGCGTGCCGTATTCGGCGAAGGTGCGGATCGGGCCGAAATTGCCGAACTGCACCACGTCGGCGCTGCGCGGGCACACCGCGGCGACCTGCTCGATGGCGATGATCGCGTCGATCAAGGTGCCGCCCTGGCCGCCGTCGGCCTCCGGCAGTGTGATGCCCATGAGTCCCTGCGCGCCCATGCGCTGCGCCACGTCGAAGGGAAAGCGTGGATCGTGCGCGCGCGCGAGCGCGTCCGTTTCCAGCTCGGCGCGCGCGAAGCGCTCGACCGACCGGGCGAAGGCCTGCTGCTCTTCGGTGAAGGCGAACTGCATGGCGGGTTCTCTCAGGCGTCGCCCAAGGCGGCGCGGAAACGATCGCGGCAGAGCGAAGCATCGAAATTGCGTTTGAACTCGGGCGGCTCGGTCGGCCTCACCCGAACCACGACGAAGGACGTGCCGTTGCCCTCGCGCAGCAGGCGCGCGCCCTCGGCGATGTCGGCGGCCGCCGCCACGGTGCGCGTGCGTTTGATGCCGCAGCCGATCGCGATCTTCTCCAGGTCGACGCCCAGGCTGGTATGGCTCTTCTGCCAGCCGGTCTCGCCGTAGTGGCCGTTGTCGACGCAGAGGATCGCGAGGTTGTTCGGATCGAGCAGCGCGACGGTGGCGAGCGCGCCGAGGTTCATCAGGAGCTCGCCGTCGCCGGTGACGACGAGCACGCGCTTGTCCGGCCGCGCCAGCGCGAGCCCCAGCCCCATCATGCAGGCGGCGCCCATGGCCCCGCCCAGCGAATAGACGTGGGTGCCGTCGCCGGTCACCGCGCCGACGTCGCAGGCGGTGCCGCCAAGTCCGGCGACGAACAGGAAATCCTCGTGGCGCCCGATCAGCGCGGGCACCGCTTCGCCGCGCTCGAGCAGGAATCCGCCGGCCGCAGCCGTTGCCGCAACTGAAGTCGTGCTGCGTGGCGGCATCATTCGTTCCTTCAAAACGGCTTGGCACCGATCAGGCGCTGCGACAGCAGCACGGCCACGGCCTGGCCGCTCTTGAACGTCATGGTCAGCGCCGCGCCCGTGGTCGCGATCACGTCCTCCGGCCGCTCGATGCGCAGGCAAATCACCCCCATGGCCTCCAGCACCGGCGCCGTGGCCTGGCCCATGGGAAACTGCCACGGATTGCCCTCGCCGAAGTCGCCGCGCATGCTGACCAGGGTCAGGAACGGAAAGCGCCCGCCCTTGATCAGGGAGAGCATGTTGATGCAGTTGCCGACCCCGCTCGACTGCATCAGCAGCACGCCGCGCGCGCCCCCGAGATCGGCTCCCGCGATGAGCGCCACGCCTTCCTCTTCGGTGGTCAAGGCGATCGCATGCACGCCGGGGTCGGCGAGCGCGCGGTCGATGAGGATGCTGTGGCCGGCGTCGGGCACGTAGGCGAATTGGGTGATGCCGTGGCGGCGCAGCAGGTCGTAGAGATCGTGCTGCCAGCCCGTTCTGATTTGCGTCTCGACGGCTGCGTCCATGCCCGGATCGCGACCTCCGCTGTCATCGCCCGCCAAAGGCGGATGATCCACTATACTCCGGCACGATGGTGGAACGCGACGATGCCGCCCCGCTTGTCTGGCGGATATTGGCTGCCCCGCAAGCGGGGCATGACAAGTTAAGGGAAATCACCCCGCCTTCCAGCCGGCCGACTCAATGATCGCCGGCCATTCGGTCTCCTCGCGATCGATGACCGCGGCGTGCTTCTCGGGCGATGTCGGCATCGGCTCGGCGCCTTCCTGTTGCAGGCGCTGCCTTCATTCCAGCTTGATGCCGGCCGCCTTGACCAGATCCGTCCACATGGTCACCTCGCGGTCGATGATGGCGGCGTAGGCCTCCGGCGTGGTCGGTTCGGCGACGGCGCCTTCGACGGCGAGCCGGTGGCGAACCTCGTCGTCGGCGAGCGCGCTGTTGAGCGCCCGGTTGAGCTCCAAGATGATCTCGCGCGGGGTGCCCGCGGGCGCCACCAGGCCATAGCGCAGCGGCACGTCGAAGCCCTTGAGCCCGGCCTCGGCGAATGTCGGCACCTGCGGGAGCAGGGGCGAACGCTTCGCGCCGGTCACCGCCAGCGCATAGATGGTGCCGACCGCGACGTGGCCGTGGGCGTTCGGGATGGCGCTGAACAACACCGAGATGTGCCCGCCGAGCAGGTCGTTGAGCGCCGGGCCTGCGCCTTTATAGGGCACGTGCGTCAACCTGATGCCGGTCTTGTGCGCGAGCAGCTCGCCGGTGAGGTGATTGAGCGTGCCGACGCCGGGCGAGCCGTATTGAATGGGCATGGCTGACTGCTTGCCGACCTTGATCAGCTCGGCGAGCGTTCGTGCCGGGAAGCTCGGATGCACCACCAGGAGGTTGGGCGTCGCTGCGATCACGCCGATCGGGTCGAGGTCCTTGCGCGCGTCGTAGCCGAGATTGGCGTAGAGCGCCGGCGAGGTGCCGACCGTCCCGCTGGTCGCCACCAGCAGCGTGTATCCGTCGGGCGCGGCCTTCGCGACCGCGCGGGTCGCCACCGTGCCGCCGGCGCCGCCGCGATTTTCGACCACGATCTGCTGGCCGAGGATCTCGCTCATCTTGTCGGCGACGCTGCGCGCTGCCGTGCTGGAGCTGCCGCCCGGCGGGAACGGGACCACCAGGGTGATCGGGCGGGACGGATAAGTCTCCGCGGGTGCAGGTGCCGACGCCGCCAGCGCGGCGAGAGCGGCGAGCGCGGCAAAAATCGCGCGCAGCATGGCTGTCCTCCGAACTTTCTCCGCGGCCGCAACCGCGCGCGGCCGCGGACGAGGCGCATCCTCGCATTCCCCGCCATCTTTGCAACCGGATCGCAGATGGGCTAGCTAGGGGATCGCTTCACTGTCGTCCCCGCGCAAGCGGGGACCCATAACCACCGGCTCTGGAATGTGGGTCCCCGCGCGACCGCGCCCTCATCCGCCAGCGCTTCATGCGCGGGCTCGGCACCGGGCGGGCGAGCGCGCTGGACGCGTGAAGGTGATTTTATCGCGACGCGGGAACGCAGTCGTGGAGCCGCGCGCGGACGCGATGCGGCCTTTGACCGATTAGTCCGGCGAGCGCGTCACAAAAGCATCCGGATCGTCCACAAGACGGATGACCGCTACAACCAACCGGTCGTATTCGGTCGTCACCGAGCGCTGCTGCGACCGCGCGAGGGGCACGACGTTCATATCGGCGGCGTCAGCTCTTGCGCACCTCCCAGGCCATATAACCGAGTGCAACGCCTTCGCAGATCAGCTCGATGCCGAGCAATACGCCGATGAGCCAGACGGCCGTGACGGGAATGCTGGCCCAGAGATAGAAAGACAGCAGGATCCCGACGATCCCGCTGCCCAAGACCCATCCCCAGTTCGGAAGCGGCCGTATCGTCAGCGCGAAGATCACCTTCGAAATGCCCTCGACCAGGAAGAGCACGATCAGCAGAAGCGTGAGCGTGACGAGGCTTTCGCCCGGATTGCGGAGAAACAGCACTCCGACGATCAGGAACAGGGCGACCGAGACGAGCTGAAGCCAGAAGTGCGGCACGTGGTGCGCACCGATGAGACTGATGGCTTGCAGGATGCCGCCGACGATCAGGAGCCATCCGAGGAAAAAGACCACTGCGACCGACGACAGCGCGGGATAGGCCAGCGCCACGATCCCGGCGAGAATCAACAGTCCGGCCTGCACGAGATACCAGAGAGAATGCCGCTTGACGGTCTCGCGCATTGCCTCGCGCATCACCTGGGCGGCGACTTCGAGTGGCATGGTCATGGTGCGTCTCCTCCATCATTCCGACGGCGTCGGATATCCTTGATTCATCCTGTCTCGATGGCTCCCGCACTCTCGCACCGACCGCGTGTCCATTGCACTCATGACGGGGCCGGCAAACGATGCTCGAACCGGGATTTCTTTCGCCCGAACCACGCCGCACACTGCGTTGGCAGCAAGATCAGCGTGAGAATGGTCGCAACCAGCAGTCCTCCCATGATGGCGAAGGCCATCGGTCCCCGGAACACCGTCGGAGCGATCGGGATCATTGCCGAGAACCGTCGACACCGCCGTGAGCATGATGGGCCGGAAATCGGGCGCTGCCCGCGTCGGTGACGTGCCGAACGCTCTGATCCCGTACGCTGTGAATTCCTCTTATACCGAGGCGTGACAATGGCGACAGACCAAGTCAGGGTACAATCCCTCTACGCGGGGCTCAACCGCACCGTTATTCGATTCGGTTTCTTGCTGGCCGCTGCCTGGCTGTTCGCAGCCTTTTCCTACTATTCGTCCAGGAATGCCGGCACTGATTGGTTTGCCCGGTCAGGCTCGGTCATGTGTTTGGTCGCGGCGGCGGTCACCTTCAGGCTGGCTCATTTCTATCAGCGCGCACTGGCGACGGCGCTCAAGGAAGGCCTCGTATCGGTGCCCAGAGAAATCGAGCTTCGCCTCAACCCGCCCAAATCCTACGTGGTCCTTTCGTACCTCGGTTATCTGACCGGGATCGTCGGAACCGCGGTCTGGGGCTACGGAGACTTATTGCTCCGGCTGGCTTCCGCGTGAATGGGTGACCCACGCCCGAGCGTGTCACACCGATCCTCTTGCCTTTTTTCGCCCCACCGTCGCTGGATACCGCCATCGTGCGGGAACAGTAGCTGCCTTTGCAGCAGCCTGCTCGAGCCGATTGCCATCGCCGCCGCGTGCGGCATCATCGCGGATCGAGGCAAGGCCCAGTCCTCGCGAACGGATATAATGATGGGACAGAGGCCGCGGGAACGATATGACGACTCCCGATACCCCAACCGAGCGCGAGGTGTTGCCGGCAACGGCGCCTGACACCGAAAAGCCGGCAGATACGTCTCCGCAGCCGGTAAAACAGGCGCCGAAGGCCTCGTCCGCTTTCGCCCTCATTCCATCCATCATTGTCGGCTTGTTGGTCGCCGCGATCGCGGGCTTGTCGATCTGGTACCTGGTGCGGCCCCAACCCCTGCTGGTGCAGGGCGAGGTGGACGCGACACGGTTCGACATCGCGGCGCGGGTGGATGGGCGGGTCGGCGCCATTCCGGTCGAGCGCGGCCAGGACGTCGCCGCCGGCGCCGTGCTGGTGCGCATCGACAATCCCGAAACGCTGGCGAAGCACGAGCAGGCGCTGGCCGCCAAGGTCGTCGCCGAGGCGCAGCTCGCCAACATCAACGCCGGCACGCGAGCGGAGGTGATCGCGGCGCGCAAGGCCGCGCTCGAGCGGGCGCAGGCGAGCGTGGTCCTGGCGAAGAAGACCTACGACCGCATCAGCCAGCTGGCCGAGCATGGCAACGCGCCGCAGGCGCGCCTCGACCAGGCGACCGACGCCCTGCACGAAAGCGAGCGCGGCGTGGATCAGGCCAAATCGGCCTATGAACAGGCGGTCAACGGCTATACGCGCGAGGAACGCGAGATCGCGGTGGCGAACGTGCAGAAGGCGATCGCCGACGTCGCGGAGGTGCAGTCGATCATCGATCAGATGGTGGTGTATGCGCCGGTGGCCGCGCAGGTCTACAAGCGCAACGTGGAGCCCGGCGAATACGTTTCACCCGGCGTGCCGCTGGTGACGCTGATCGATCTCGGCGACATGTGGGTCCACTTCGACCTGCGCGAGGACCTGGTCAGGACGCTCAAAGTGGGGGACCGGTTCGGCGTGCGAATTCCGGCGCTCGGCGATCGCCATATCAGCGTCGAGGTCAGGCTGATCGCCACCAAGGGCGAGTACACGAGCTGGCGCGCCACCCGTGCCACCGGCGATTTCGACCTGCGGACGTTTTCGATCCGTGCCTACCCCGTCGACAAGGTGCCGGGGCTGCGGCCCGGCATGAGCGCCTATCTGGATGAGCGGGCGCGGCGATGAGGCCGGCGCCGAAGCCAGGCTTTCTGCTGGTCGCCAGGCGCGAATGGCGATGGCTGCTGCACGACCACGTCGCCCTGATATTGATCTTCGGCGTGCCGCTGTTCGCCTTCGCGGCCCTGACCGCTGTCTTCAGTCAGCCGGTGATCCGCGGGCTCGGCGTGGTCGTCGTCGACGCGGACCGGTCGGAGACCTCGCGCGCCTTCGTGGAGCAGGTGGCCGCAGCTCCCGGTCTCAGCATCGTCGAGCGCCCCGGCGACCTCGCGTCTGCGGCGCGCGCGATCCGGGCCGGGGACGCCATTGCCGCAGTCTATCTCCCAGCCAATTTCGAGCGTGACCTCAAGGCCGAGCGTCGGCCGCAGGTGGTCGCCTTCTACAATCAGCAGTTCCTGACGGCCGCGGGCGTGGCGGCGTCGGGTCTGAGCGACAGCCTCGCCGCCGCCGGCGCGGCGGCCATGGCCCACGCGGCCCCAAAAGCGTCCCGCATCGGGGCGCTCGTTGCCGAGACGATCGTGCTGGTCAATCCGCAGAAGAACTACGCGCAGTTTTTGCTGCGTGCGCTGTTGCCGATGGTCGCCCACGTCATCATCGCGCTCGCCGCCGGCTACGCGGTCGGCTCCGAGTTCCGCCGGCGCAGCATGCGCACCTGGCTCGCCTGCGCGGGCGGCAATCCGATTGTCGCGCTTGCCGGCAAGCTGGCGCCCCTGTTCCTGATCTTCTTCGTCATCATGCTGTCGGCGGCGCTCATTTTGGAGGGACTGCTCGGGATTTCGTTCAAGGGCGACGTGCCGATGATGCTGGCCGCAGGATGCCTGCTGATCCTCGGCTACCTGGCGCTGGGGGCGCTGATGCAGCTCCTGGTGCTCGACCTCGCGACCGGCCTCGGCCTCACCGGTCTCGTGGTCTCGCCCGCATTCGGCTACGCGGGCGTGGGATTTCCGCTGTTGGGCATGAACACTTTTGCGCAAATCTGGAGCGCGATCCTGCCGCTGCGCTGGTACATGGCGGTGCTGCTCGGGCAGGCGGCGCGCGGATTGCCGCTGTCCGACTCCGCGCGCCCCTTCGCTGTGCTGGCGGCGCTCGCCGTGCTCTACGCGCTGCTCGCCCTCCTGCGCCTGCGCGCGCTTGCAGGACGCACGTTCGCCACCGCGCCTGGACCTGCGCCGGCGGCGGTCCCTGTCGCGCGGCGCGGCAT
>JBAUOM010000203.1:0-3594 GCA_049579765.1 Xanthobacteraceae bacterium | reverse complement strand
ATCTCACCGCGCATCAATGGACGCAGGTCGACATCGGCCTGATCCTCACCGCCCGCGGCCTCGCCGCCCTCGTCCTGCAGATGCCCGGCGGGGCGATCGTCGATGCCGTGCGGTCGGAACGCCGGCTTGCGGGCATGGCGATGATCGGGATCGGCGCGAGCGCGCTGGTGATCGCGTTGTGGCCGATCTTCCCGGCCGTCCTCGCCTCGCAGTTGCTGCACGCCGCGGCGAGCAGCCTGGTGAACCCGGCGATCGCCGCGATCAGCCTCGGGCTCGTCGGTTACGCCGCCAGCGGCGAACGGTTCGGCCGCAACGCGCGCTTCGCCTCGATCGGCAACGGCATCGCGGCAGCGGGCATGGGTGCGGTCGGATATTTCTGGTCGAACCAGGCGGTTTTCCTGGTCACCGCCGCGTTGGTCATTCCGGCGCTGCTGGCGCTGTGGCAGATCTCGGAGAGCGAGATCGACACCGTCCAGGCGCACGGCGGGACGGCGCAGGGGCCGACCGGAACGGCGACCGCCGCACCCTGGACGCTGTTGGCCAATCGGCCGCTGCTGATCTTCACCGCGTGCGTCGCCCTCTTCCAGCTCGCGAACGCGGCCATGCTTCCGCTGATGGCGAGCATCATCACCAAGCGCTCCAGCGTCTGGGCGACGGCATTGGTGGCGGCCTGCGTGGTGGTGCCGCAGCTCGTCGTCGCGGCATTCTCGCCCGCGGTCGGGCGCTGGGCGCAACGGTGGGGACGCCGGCCGGTGCTGGTGATCGGGTTTGCGGCATTACCCGCGCGCGGCGTGCTGCTGATGATGATCACGGATCCTCAGCTGTTCGTGGCGGTACAGGTGCTCGACGGAATTTGCGCCGCGGTGCTCGGCGTGCTGGTCCCGCTCACGATCGCGGACCTCACGCGCGGCACCGGTCGTTTCAATCTGGCGCAGGGCGTTGTCGGAACCGGAGTCGGGATCGGGGCTTCGCTGAGCACGACGCTGGGGGGATGGATGAGCGACCGGTTCGGCAGCGGCGACGCCTTCCTCGGACTTGCCTGCATCGGCGCGCTGGGGCTCGCGCTGGTCTGGCTGCTGATGCCCGAGACCGGGCAGGGGAAGCGCGCTGCCCGAACCTGATCGAGAGGCGCTCGCACGATCGCGCGGGAATGGCGCGCAGGACGTTCCCCCGCCCCCAGTGCTCGGGATCACGACCGTGTTCTCCGCTGCGGGTGCAGGTGGCATGGACGTTCGTCGGCGGGCGATGGTAGGCTTGCATTTCGAATGTTCGCAGGCGAGGCGAGCACGGCCTTTTCGAACGGCGAGATTGCGGTGCACCGCGTCGGGATACCATCCCATGGAGTCTGATCTGTCAGCCGCGCCCGAGGCGGCGGCCGGCTCGCGTGTCGTCGCACAGCCGGTCGCCGCACCGCTCACCCGCGCCGCGATTTTCCTGTGCGTGACGGTAAACCCCGGCCCGGACCATCGCGCGACCCTGCGGTCGTTCTGCGGCGACCTCGGCGGGCTGTTGCGCGCGGTGGGATTCCGCGACCTCGAGGCGGGCCTTTCCTGCGTCATGGGCTTCGGGTCCGACGCGTGGGACCGCCTGTTCGGGCCGCCACGGCCGGCGGAGCTGCATCCGTTCCGGGAGATTCGTGCCGGCGCGCGCCACGCGGTCTCCACGCCCGGCGACCTGCTGTTCCACATCCGTGCGAAGCGCATGGATCTGTGCTTCGAGCTTGCGACGCAGATCATGGCGCGGATCGGCGGCGCGGTGTCGCCGGTCGACGAGGTGCACGGCTTCCGCTACTTCGACGATCGCGATCTCCTGGGTTTCGTCGACGGGACGGAAAATCCGCGCGGCGAGGCGGTGATCGACGCCGTGCTCATCGACGCCGAGGATGCCGCATTCGCCGGCGGCAGCTACGTCATCACGCAGAAATATCTGCACGATCTCGCCGGATGGAATGCGCTGAGCGCGGAGGCGCAGGAACGGATCATCGGCCGCACCAAGCTGTCCGACATCGAATTGGACGAAGCCGTCAAGCCGAGCTCGGCGCACAGCGAGCTCACCACCATCGTCGAGGACGGCAAAGAGATCAAAATCCTGCGCGACAACATGCCCTTCGGCCGCGTCGCGCAGGGCGAATTCGGCACCTATTTCATCGGTTACAGCCGCTCGCCCCGCACCATCGAGCAGATGGTCGAGAACATGTTCGTCGGCCGCCCGCCCGGCAACTACGACCGGCTGCTCGACTTCAGCCGCGCCGTCACCGGGAACCTGTTCTTCGTGCCGTCCGCGACGTTCCTGGAGGCCGTGCAATGCGACGACCCCGCGGTCGCGCCGCCTCCCGCCGCGTCGGCGACGGTCGAACCAACAGCGTCCATTCCGTCGGTGCGCGACGGTTCGCTCGGCATCGGCTCCCTCAAAGGAGACATCCGGCATGAATAACCTGCATCGCGAGCTTGCTCCCATTTCGGATGCGGCCTGGGCACAGATCGAGGAAGAGACCTCGCGCACGCTCAAGCGCTACCTCGCCGGCCGGCGGGTGGTCGACCTGCGCGCGCCGGGCGGCAGCGCGCTGTCCGCCGTCGGCACCGGACACCTGCGGACCATAGCGGCGCCGTCGGATGGCATCGTGGCGCGGCAGCGCGAAGTGAATGCGTTGGTCGAGCTGCGCGTTCCGTTCGAGCTGGATCGCCAGGCGATCGACGACGTGGAGCGTGGCGCCAACGACTCGGACTGGCAACCGGCAAAGGACGCCGCGCGCCGGATCGCCTTCGCCGAAGACGGCGCCATCTTCGAGGGCTACGCCGCCGCCGGCATCGAGGGCATCCGTCAGGGGACCAGCAATCCGATCGTGGCGCTCCCGGCCGACGTGCGCGACTACCCCGAAGCCATCGCCCAGGCCTTGAGCCAGCTGCGTCTCGTCGGCGTCAACGGCCCCTATGCGGTGCTGTTCGGCGCCGACGCCTACACCGCATTGGCCGAGACCAGCGACCACGGCTACCCGGTGCTGGAGCATGTCAGGCGGCTGGTCAACGACGAGATCATCTGGGCACCCGCTATTGCCGGCGCCTTCGTGATGACCACCCGCGGCGGCGATTTCGAGCTGCATCTCGGCCAGGACGTCTCCATCGGCTATTCCAGCCACACCGAGACCACCGTGCGGCTCTACCTGCAGGAGACGCTCACTTTCCTTCTGCTCACCAGCGAGGCCGCCGTCGCGCTCGCGCCTCCGACCAAGCCGAAGGCGACCTGACGACGCCCGGCGGCATCGAAACAGCGATGAGGCAGCTGATGACACGGAAGACTTCGGGGCCAGGCTTCGTCACCGGGCTGATACTGCTGCTCGCCACCCACCTTCCCTGCGCGAGCTTCGCCCAGGACGGACCCGACTGGGTCACCGCCTTCCCGCGCGATCCCGTCCATGTCGCGGCCTGGCCCGGCAGCAGAAAAGTCGCGGTCAGCTTCGCGCTGTTCGTCGAGGAGTTCGGCTTCGGCCAGGGCCCGGTGTTCCGCCCGGACCTCGCGACCCGCAACCCGGACCTCGTGAACGAGGCGTTCCGCCAATACGCGATCGACTGGGGCATCCCGCGCGTCGGCCGGCTG
>JBAUOM010000202.1:0-5242 GCA_049579765.1 Xanthobacteraceae bacterium | reverse complement strand
CACTAAATCAATAAGTTGCTAGTAGTGTCCTTCGATTCCGAAGTTCGCAAACGAGGGTGCCGCTTAATGATGCGAACTTCGGAATCGGGACACTAGCCCCGTTTTGTTAGTCCGTCGAGGATACCGTGTCTGCACAATAGGCTACCGCCCGCGTTGCCAACAGCTTTCCTCGCTGCAAACGCTACTTGGCTGGCCGCGGCCGCGAATGGGCTGATACTCGTGGGTCACGGCGTCGACGGATGAATAAGGCTGAAAAATACCTCGAACGCCGACCGAGGATCGAACGTGCGGCAGCGCGCAGGGTCGGCAGAAGATGCCTCTGGAGATCGACCGGACTGCCGCAACCCCCCAGCCGTCGAGATACATTCATACTGCCGGTCGGGGTACCGCCTGTGGTCAAGTGGAGGGGGAACGCGATCGGACATCTACAATCTCGTCTTGGGCGCCTTGCTGCTTGTCTTTCCCTGGCTCCTCATCTCAAGCCGTGGGAGCATGGGCGAGGGTCGGAGGCAGCACGATGGTCGGACCCAATTCGGTTGCTGACAAAGGTTCCGCGGACGGCGGTCATGGCAAATCTCTGGAGACGGAAATCGATTGGCGGAGATCAATCGGCTGCCGCGGTCAGCCGTCGGGAACTTGCGCAAAAGCAGCCCGACAAAATCTTCACCGCGTCTCCAGTTGCACCGGTGTCGGGCCTGACGACGGTAATGGCGTCAAGAACCGGGACCGCGACGATAAGTCACGTGAACAGAGCACGGTCAGTGGAGCACAAATGCGCTCGACGCCGCGTGCACTGCTGCAAACATTGAGCTGATGCGTACGATCCAGATGCCGGCTTCCAACTGCGGTGGCGACCTGAAACCGTCGTATGGTAAGCGCACGAAGAAGGGAAACCAATTCTCGATCTTCAACCGCAACCGATATTCTGGGTCGTTGCCACCGCGACACCGAAACGGGACCGCGCGACGGTCGGGCATTCGTCCACACCTCGTGTCGTTCTTGCAGGAGAGCGGAACGTACATGCCAGCTCAGGAGTCATCTGCAAGTTCCGGAATAACGATGGTCAGTTCCAGGAGGAAAACGATGAGCCTGCTCAGCAAATGCGCCCGACCGGCGCTCCTGGGGATCGCGCTCGCGGCCGTGCCGTTCGCTGCCGGCGCGCAACAAGTCATCAAGCTCACCGCGATCGACGGCTATCCGCCGCGCGCGCTGTGGACCAAGATTTTCATCGAATACTACATCCCCGAGGTCAACAAGCGGCTCGCCGCGGCCGGCAACAAGTACAAGATCGATTGGCAACAGGCTTGGGGCGGCCAGATCGTCAAGCCGCGCGGCGTGCTCGACGGCATCAAGAACAAGCTGGGCGATATCGGCATCGTCACCACGGTGTTTCACGCCAGCAAGCTGCCGCTCAACAATCTGCCCTATTACACGCCCTTTTCGAGCCGCGATCCGAAGCTTGTCTCCAAGGTGATCGACGATCTCGCCGACAAGTTTCCGGCATTCCAGAAGCAGTTCGACGATCAAGACCAGGTCCAGCTCACCGCCTATTCGTCGATCGACAATTACGGCGTGTTCACCAAGCAGCCGATCAGCGGCATGGCCGACATCAAGGGGATGAAGATCCTCTGCGCCGGCCCGAACGCTCTCTACATCAAGGCTGTCGGCGGGGTGAACGTTCTCTCGGACCTCACGCAGCAATACAATGACATCAAGACCGGCGTCGCCGACGGCACCGTGATCTGGCCGGAGGCCACCATCACGTTCAAGCTGGTCGAGGTCGCGCCGAACTATCTGGAAACGGACTTCGGCACCGGTGTGAACAAGTCGGTCACCATCAACAAGCAAGTCTGGGCAGGCCTTCCCCCGGAGGTCAAGAAGGTGCTCAAGGAGGTCGCGGTCGACTATCGCGATCAGGTGTCCAAGGCGACGATGGAGAGGGCCGAGGCGTCCATCAAGTCGTTCAAGGCCCAGGGCGGCAAGATCACGCCACTGTCGGAAGCCGACAAGAAGAAGTGGGCGTTCCTGATGCCCAACATCGCCAAGAACCTGGCGGACGACGTCGAGAAGCGTAACAATTACCCGGCGCACCAGATTCTCGCTGCCTATATGGAGGCACTGCGCGCGTCCGGCGCCAAGCCAGTGCGCAATTGGGACAAGGAATGATCGGCTAGAATGACGGTCGCGGGCCACAAGGCCGCGACCGTCTTTCTGCCAGACTCGTCGGGAGTCCTACGTGACCGCTGCGGGCGCCACTCGCCGACCGGTGATTGTCCAGCTGCTCGACATCTCGGTCGTCGTTCTCAACGCCATCGGTTCGCTTTGGGTATTGTTGCTGGTTCTCCTGATTTGCGCCGATTCCTTCGGGCGAAGCTTTTTCAACCATCCGATCGACGGCGTGACCGAACTGGTCGCGGTCACCATGGCGGTCATCGTGTTCTGTCAGCTTGCGGACACGGTGCGGCTCGGCAAACTCACCCGTTCCGACGCCTTCCTGTCCAAGCTGCAGGCGAGCAACAAGACGAGCGCCTGTCTCGTAGTCATGTCGTTCGACGTCCTTGGAATGGCGGTGATGGGCGCCATTGTCGTAGGCACGTGGCCGCTGCTGGTCGAGTCCTTCACGCGTGGCTACTACATCGGCGAGCAAGGCGTCTTTACGCTGCCGGAGTGGCCGATCAAGGCCATTATCGTGCTCGGCAGCGTTGCCTGCCTGTTGTGCTTCCTCGTTCGCGCGGTTGACCATTGGGTTCTTGTGCGCGACCGCCGGGGCTGACGCACGTCATGGAACCATTCGCCGTCGGGCTCTTCTCACTCATCGCGATCATCGGGCTGATCTATTGCGGCTGCTACGTCGCCATCGCGCTCAGTCTGGTATCTTTCGTGGGCGTCTGGTTCATCAAAGACGACCCCGTCATCGGCGTGCGGATGATGACGCTGGCCGTGACGGACGCGATCAAGCATGTCGACTACGCCAGCATTCCGACTTTCGTGATGATGGGGCTGATCGTCGGCAAGAGCGGATTCGGGGCCGACATCTATGACGTCGCCAACCAGTGGTTTCGCCGCCTCCGCGGCGGCCTCGGTATCGCCACCGTGGCGGCCAACGCCGCGTTCGCCGCCGTAACCGGGTCTTCGATCGCCGCCGCGTCGGTGTTCACCCGCGTCTCGATCCCGGAAATGATCCGCTACGACTACACCAGGCACTTCGCGGTCGGCGTGGTGGCCGGCAGCTCCGTGCTCGGCATGATCATTCCCCCGAGCGTGATGATGATCATCTATGCCTTCGTGGCCGAGCAATCGGTTGCGCAGATGTTCATCGCCGGCATCCTTCCCGGCTTGCTGCTGGCAGCGGCCTTCATCGCCGCGATCATGGTGATGACAGCGCTCGCGCCCGGCTTCATCGGCAAAGGCGCCTTCACCAAGACGATCGGCGATCACGAACTGTTGTCGATCAGCGAGGTCATCTGGAAGATCACGCCGCTGGTGCTGCTTGTCCTAATCGTGCTCGGCGGCATCTATACCGGGTTTTTCACGCCATCCGAGGCGGGCGCAACCGGGGCGCTGACCGCCTTCGTGCTGGCGCTGATCGCGCGCAGAATGAGCTGGCGCGCCCTCAAGGAGGTTCTGGTCGATACCGGCCACATCACCGCCAATCTGCTGTTCCTGATTATTGCGGCGTCGATGTACTCGAAGATGCTCGGCATCGCGAGCCTGCCGTTCCTGCTGAGCCAATGGATCGATCACCTCGAGCTCGGCTTCGCCGGCATGATGACGGTCTACGTAATCCTCCTGTTGTTCCTCGGCACCATCATCGACACCGGTTCGATCATCCTGGTCTGCGTGCCTTTGTTTCTCGCAGCCATCGAAAATATGGGGCTGAGCCTGGTCTGGTTCGGCCTGATCACGGTCGTTGGCGCTGAGATCGGGCTGTTGACGCCGCCGTTTGGGCTGTCCTGCTTCGTCATCAAGGCCGCGGTTGAGCGCGATGATATCGGCTTGAACGACATCTTCCTCGGCGCCTTCCCGTTTGCGGTGGTGATGCTTCTCGTGCTGATCGTGCTGATCGCCTTTCCACAGATTACGCTCGCGCTTGTTTGAAGCGGGATGTGGTGGCCCACGCCGCCTCAATCCGAGCACACATGCCTACGATGGCCGCCATTGCCGGCGGCCGAGCACGACACGGTAGGATCGGGGCTGTCCGGGCGATCACCGTCTAGGTTCGGGTTCGCTGCCCGGTTGGCCGGCCAATTTGGCCTCGCCCAACGCATAAAGCGTCTGGTTGTCGAACTTACCGCTGACCTTCATTCCGTAACGATCCTGGAAATTGCGGACCGCTTCCTCCGTCCGCGGCCCGAAAATCCCGTCGAGCGGGCCAACATCGAAGCCCTTCTTGCGGAGCGCATCCTGCACTTGCCGAATACTGTCCTCGGTCAGGGTCGGCACTGCGTCCATGCTCAACTGAGCGGCGTCGACGGACGCCGCCGATTGAGGGGCCTGGGCGCTTGCCGGGAAAATCGCGAGTGCGGTCAGAGACGCTGCCGCGACGGTGGCAAAGACGAGCTGCTTCACGAGAGCCTCCATCCTGGGGAATGGACATCGTGTTCAACATGACCGTGCGGCGCGGCACCGCCTTTCGGCGGCGAGTGGCCGCAACGTGATGTTAGACCATCTGCCGTATTTGCCACAAATACCTCGACGACATCGATGACGATGGCGTCCGGCGCCCGGCCGCCTTCTTCCAGGCGGGCTCTGCGTCGTTGGCGGTTCCGTCGCGCGATCAGTGCGTTAGCGCTTCGTTTACGAACTTGTGCAGGATGGGTCGAGGAGGTCAAACGCGGTGGCTGTGCCACCGCGTCCAGAGGCAGCGCAACGCTGATACCGGATGGATTTCAACCTCGCAGACTATCTGACGCGCTTGGTCACCGGCGACGGTTACATCGTGCTGGACGCCGATGGCAGGTGTCGGCTGAAAAACCCTGATGGCAGCGCCATGGAATTCGTCGACGGCTACGGCAGAAGGCATTTCCCTGAATTGCCGCGCCCGTTCTTCAACATCTACCGCAGGGAGGGGCTCATCCGGCAGGATCGCACCGCGCCATCGGGCCGCGGGGTTGTCTTTCGAATGACCAAAAACGGCAAAGAGCGCGCGACGTCCTGACGCAGGGTCATCCACCAAATGGCGGAATATCGGCAGCGCTGCCAGCGCCAGGGGCGACCGCCGGCGACACGCGGACCCCAGGGG
>JBAUOM010000201.1:0-10253 GCA_049579765.1 Xanthobacteraceae bacterium | reverse complement strand
GCGTCTTCACGCGTGCGGCGCGCCTCGACCACCTCGGGATCGAAGAAAGCCTCCGCCGGGGCCGCTTCGCCAGCTTCCTCGGCTTCGTCGGCTTCCTCGCGGACGGCTGTGATGTCCTCGCCGCGGGCGATCCGCTCGGCCTCGTCCGCGTTGCGTGCGACCGTCACATTGATGGTCACCTCGATCTCCGGGTGCAGAGAGATCGGCACTTTGTGCAGCCCGATCGTCTTGATCGGCGTGTTGAGGGCGATCTGGGCGCGAGCGATGGCGAAGCCCTTTTCGCTGACCAGTGCGGCAAGATCGCGTGGCGAGACCGAGCCGTAAAGCTGGCCGCCCTCGGCGGCTTGGCGCAGCACCGAGAAGCGCTGGCCGTCGAGTTTCCGGGCGACTTTTTCGGCTTCGCCGCGTTGTTCGAGGTTGCGGGCCTCGAGCTCGACCTTCATGTTTTCGAAACGAGCCCGGTTCTCTTTGGTGGCGCGCAATGCCTTGCCTTTAGGCAAGAGATAGTTGCGCGCAAAGCCGTCCTTGACGCGCACGACGTCGCCCATCTGGCCGAGCTTGGCGACGCGCTCGAGCAAGATCACTTGCATGGTCGTATCTCCATCTGTCGATCGTTGGATTCGTCTAAGTCCGCAGGCTTGGCGGTCCGCGCTTGCGGGCGACGCGGCCGCGAATATTGAAAGCGAGTTCGGCGAGACCCAGGATCGACATCGCCAGGACGGGCCAGCCGAACACGATTGTGACGCCGTAGACGCCCGCCACTACGACCGCGCGCCCACTCATCCCGCGCGTAACCGCATGGAGGACGGCAAAGCCGAGCACGGCGAACGCCATGAGCAGACTCGCCGCAAAGGCGCCGAGCAGTACACCAAAGAGGTCGGGCAGAAAGGAGCCGGCGATGGCCCCCGCCAGCAGGCCTGCGCTTGCGGCGGGTAGCATCAGCGCCGTCAGATCGGGCCAAGGCCGTGCGAGCCGGCCGGAGATTTTCACGACGCGCGCCGCGAGCCAGAGGTTGAACAAATTGGTCACGGTGGAGAACACGGCGGCAGCCGGCGGAACGGCCACGACCAGTATATCGATCAGCGATTGATCGCGCAGAATGCGCTCGTAGGCGTTGCGCAGAGCCGCCTGCAGGCTTTCCTGATCGGTACCGAAATTGGGGATGGCGGCGGCAACCACGAGCGTGCCTATGACGGCCGCCCACAGCACCAGTCGTCCGACCGGATACCATTCGAGAGCGCCCCCGCCGCCGTTGGCCGCGGGTCGAGCCAGCAATGTCAGGTAGCCGAGCCACCAGGCCCCGAACGCGATCACAGGCACGGCGAGGAAGAAAATGCCGGACAGGAGCGCGACCACCGTGGTTGCGGCTGCCGCCGCGATCAGTCCCGACAGCTGGCCCCAACCGAGCGCCGCGATGGCGATGGGCAACGGCGCAAGATAAAACAGGAAGACCGCAGCGATCGAACCCGACGCGACGGATGCAAACAGGAGAGCCGCTGCCGCGCCAGCTCCCAGTCCGACCAGTACCGTCTGAATCATATCAAGCTGTCCCGCTTCATCAGCGGTTAGAGACGGGTCGGGCCCGTCCCAACCATCGGTCGGCCGACAACGAAGGACGGAAAGGACCGCCTCCGATGTCCGCCGTCGGTCCTTCGTCGTCAGGCGTCCGTCAGCGGATCACGTAGGGCAACAGGCCGAGGAATCGGGCGCGCTTGATCGCGCGCGCGAGTTCTCGCTGCTTCTTGGCCGACACCGCCGTAATTCGGCTGGGCACGATCTTGCCGCGCTCCGAGACGTAGCGCTGCAGGAGCCGCACGTCCTTGTAGTCGATCTTCGGCGCATTGGTCCCCGAGAACGGGCAGGTCTTGCGGCGGCGGAAGAACGGACGGCGGCTCTGCGTCTGGGCAAATGCCATGGTCGTTACTCCTCGCTTGCCGCGGCAGGGGAGGGCTCCTCATCAGCCTCGCGCGGCGGGCGTCCCTCCCGGTCACGGTCGCGACGATGCTCTCCACGGTCGCGATCGCGGAAGCCACCGCGATCCCGGTCACGAAAGCCAAAGCCCCGTTCGTCCCGTTCGCGGTCGCGGTCGACCTTGCGCATCATCGCGGAGGGGCCTTCCTCATGCTCGTCCACGCGAACCGTGAGGTAGCGCAGCACGTCCTCGCTCAGCCGCTCCTGCCGCTCCACCTCGTTGAGGGCATCCGACGGCCCCTCGACATTGAACATGGTGAAGTGGGCCTTGCGATTCTTGCGCAAACGATACGACAGGGACTTCACGCCCCATTGCTCGGTCTTCGTGACCTTGCCGCCCATCTGCTCGACGATGCCCTTGAACTGGCCCGTCAGCTCTTCGACCTGCTGCGCGCTGGCGTCCTGGCGCGTCAGGAAGACGTGTTCGTAGAGTGGCATGCGGGTGCCTTCCATGTAGCGTGCTCTTCACGGCGCAAAGCCCTTCGAGCCCTTTCGGGAAAGGCTCGACAGCTCAGAAGGCGGGAACACGGGACGCTGGGCCATCAGGCCCTACCGCGCGGGGGTCGCCCATGCGGTCGTCCGTTCAGCTCCCGGCCGGGATCGAGCGGAAGCGCGCCTTATACGGTGTTCCGGCGAAAAGGCAAGGCGCGCCCGGCGACGAAGGCCTGGCGGCGCAAGGCCCACGTAGCTTGACAGGCTCGACATCGGGAGTGTCTTAGGCCGATCACACCGGGGGAAGGCAATGTCGCTCGCCTTCATGTTTCCAGGCCAGGGCAGCCAGGCAGTCGGCATGGGCAAGGCGCTTGCCGATGCCTTCGTGCCGGCTCGCGCGGTATTCGAGGAGGTCGATGCGGCCCTCGGGCAAAAGCTCAGCGAGCTCGTCTGGCAAGGGCCGGCCGAGGTGCTGACCTTGACGGAGAACGCACAGCCCGCGCTGATGGCGACATCGTTGGCGGCCATGCGCGTGCTGGAGATCGAAGCCGGCGTCGATCTTGCACGCGACGCACAATTCGTCGCCGGCCACTCGTTGGGGGAATATTCGGCACTGGCTGCTGCCCGCGCCTTCACCATCGGCGACGCCGCGCGGCTCGTGCGGGCTCGCGGTCGCGCCATGCAGCGGGCGGTTCCGAGCGGCATCGGCGCCATGGCGGCGCTGCTCGGCCTCGATTTCGATCAGGCAGCCGCGGTCGCGGCCGAGGCCGCCCAAGGAGAGGTCTGCCAGGCGGCGAACGACAACGGCGGCGGGCAGGTGGTGATCTCCGGGAACAAGGCCGCGGTTGAGCGCGCGGTGGAGATCGCCAAGGGAAAGGGTGCCCGGCGCGCCGCCATGCTGCCGGTCTCCGCTCCCTTTCACTGCGCGCTGATGCAACCCGCGGCCGAGGTCATGGCGGCGGCGCTGGCGGAGGTCACGGTGAGCCGCCCCGTGGTTCCGATTGTCGCCAACGTGCTGGCCCAACCGATCACAGATCCGCATGACGTCGTCCGCGCGCTTGTCGCGCAAGTCACCGGTACGGTGCGCTGGCGCGAGTCGGTCGCCCTCATGGCGGCTGCGGGCGTCCGGACGTTCTATGAGGTCGGCGCCGGCAAGGTCCTGAGCGGCCTCGTCAAGCGCATCGTCGAGGGAGCAAGCGGCGTCTCGATCGGTACGCCGGACGATGTCGCGGCCTTCAAGGCGCTGCGCGCTTGATCTGCCGGCGGGAGCGCCGACATGCGAATGCGAGACGAACTGGCCCAGCAAAGGAACCGATCATGTTCGATCTGACCGGCAAGACCGCGCTCGTCACCGGAGCGAGCGGCGGAATCGGAGGAGCGATCGCCCGCGCGTTTCACGGCCAGGGCGCGGTCGTGGCGATTTCCGGCACGCGGCGCGACGCGCTCGAGCAGCTGGCCGGCGAGCTCAGGGACCGCGTCCACATGCTGCCGTGCAACCTCGCCCACAAGGACGACGTGGAGCTGCTGGTGCCGAAAGCCGAGCAAGCCATGGGCGGGCTCGACATCTTGGTGGCCAATGCCGGGATCACGAAGGACAACCTCTTGGTCCAATTGCGCGACGAGGACTGGGACGAAGTCGTCGCGGTGAATCTCACGGCGGCCTTTCGGCTCGCGCGCGCAGCCGTGCGCGGGATGATGCGGCGGCGCTTCGGCCGGGTCATCGGCATTACCTCGGTCGTGGGCGTCACCGGCAACCCCGGCCAGAGCAACTACACCGCCACCAAGGCCGGTCTGATCGGCATGATCAAGTCGATCGCCGGCGAATACGCCCGGCGCGGCGTAACGGCGAATGCCATCGCGCCCGGCTTCATCGCAACGGCGATGACCGACAAACTCAACGACAAGCAGCGGGAGGCGATCCTCGCCCGCGTGCCGGCGGGCCGGCTCGGCGCCGCGGCAGACGTGGCGGCAGCCGCGGTCTTTCTCGCCTCCGAGGAGGCCGCTTATGTCACGGGCCAGACGCTCCACGTAAACGGCGGAATGGCGATGATTTGAGCCTCGTCTTGGTGCCTCCAGCAGGGCTCTTCGATGCGGCGCGGCCGCGCTGGCCAAGGCTTTTGAAGTGTGGTAACCGAGCTTCGGTTTGGCTGGGGCGGCACACGGTTCCAATCATCACAGGGGGGTCCGCTCGCGACCCGATGATCCGACGCCGGAGACCACGCAAGCCCACACCGCAATGGCTCGGGGGCGCTGACCGATCGAGCGCAAATCAACGGGATACGAGGTTGCAGCGATGAGTGACATTGGCGAGCGGGTGAAAAAGATCGTCGTCGAGCATTTGGGCGTGGAAGCCGAAAAGGTCACCGAGAACGCTAGCTTCATCGACGATCTCGGCGCTGACAGCCTCGACACGGTCGAGCTCGTGATGGCGTTCGAGGAAGAATTCGGTTGCGAGATCCCCGATGACGCCGCCGAGACCATTTTGACGGTCGGCGACGCCATCAAATTCCTCGAGAAGAACGCAAAGAGCTGACGGCAGTCGTTTTGCCGACAACCGCCATTTGCGGCGGTCCCTCCGAATTGTGAGATCGGACCTCATCCTTGGCGCTCCGGGGTGCCGAGCGAATATGATATTGGCAGGGGACGCGCGCCGGCAGGCTGAGCGGCGACGGTTGGGCCGGCCGCCCGCGACCCCGTCGTGTTCGCACGCAGAACCGTCTTTCACTTTTGCAGCGCGCGCTCTATGGAGACGAGGATGAGACGCGTCGTGGTTACCGGACTCGGCATGGTGACGCCGCTGGCTTGCGGCGTCGAGCCGACCTGGCAGCGCCTCGTCAATGGCGAGAGTGGGGCAAGGCGGATCGAAACATTCGACGTCTCCGATTTGCCGGCGAAGATCGCATGCCAGGTTCCACGCGGCGACGGCTCGAATGGCAGCTTCAATCCCGACCAATGGATGGAGCCGAAGGAGCAGCGAAAGGTCGACGATTTCATCATCTTCGCCATGTGCGCCGCGCGCCAGGCGCTCGACGATGCAGGCTGGAAGCCCTCGACTCGCGAAGAGCAGATCGGCACCGGCGTGATGATCGGCTCTGGGATCGGCGGTCTCACCGGCATTGCCGAGACCGCGATCGTGCTGAAGGAGCGGGGGCCGCGGCGAGTGTCGCCGTTCTTCATTCCGGGCCGGCTGATCAATCTCGCATCGGGATACGTGTCGATTGCGCACGGCCTCAAGGGACCCAATCATGCGGTGGTGACTGCCTGTTCGACTGGTGCGCACGCCATCGGGGACGCGGCGCGGCTGGTGGCGCTGGGCGATGCGGAGGTGATGGTGGCGGGGGGCGCGGAGTCGCCGATCTCGCGGATCGGAATGGCAGGGTTCATCGCCTGTCGCGCGCTATCGACGTCGTTCAACGATGCGCCCGAACGTGCGTCGCGTCCTTACGATCGGGACCGCGACGGCTTCGTGATCGGCGAGGGCGCGGGCATTGTGGTGCTCGAGACCTATGAGCACGCCAAGCGCCGCGGAGCGCGGATCTACGCGGAGCTCATCGGCTACGGGCTTTCGGGGGACGCGCATCACATCACCGCCCCGGCCGAGGACGGCGATGGTGCGTTGCGCTGCATGAATGCGGCGATCAAGCGCGCGGGCGTCGCTCCGGTTGAGATCCACTACATCAATGCCCACGGCACCTCGACGCCGCTCGGCGATGAGATCGAGCTCGGTGCGGTCCATCGTCTGCTCGGGAATGCCGCCGCCCGCGTTTCCATGTCCTCAACCAAATCCTCGATCGGCCATCTCTTGGGCGCGGCTGGCGCCGTCGAGGCCATCTTTTCCATTCTTGCCATGCGTGACGGCATCGCGCCGCCGACCATCAATCTCGACAACCCGTCGGTGGAGACGCCGATTGATTTGGTGCCGCATCACTCGAAAAAGCGCGACATCGAGGTGGTCCTCTCCAATTCCTTCGGATTCGGCGGAACCAACGCGTCGCTGATATTTCGGCGTCCCGTGGACTAAGCGCGGGCGCCGCGCCATGCGAGAGAAAACGAGCCTGCGAAACGGATTAACCAGACGGTAATCAGATTGGCATTTTTTCAATTCCAGCGTGACTTTGCGCATCAGAGCCATCACGCCGGATGAGGAGCTATTAGGTTCCCACCTTTGGCCATATTCCCATCTAATGTGGACGTTCGGCCGTCCGTTTCCGCTGGGGAATTCGATTGGGGACCGGCAAGATGGATGGAATGATGCCATCGAGGGCGGCCGTCGATACCGGAGCGGGGCGTAGTGGTAGTGGCGATGGTGGGCGTCGAGGCGGGGTATAGGCGGTGAATTCAGAGAACACACCGCCTGGGGGCCGGGACCGCGATTCGCCGCCCTCGGGCGCCTCGTCGGCGGCCTCCAATCCCGAGCCGGTGCTCGCGAACCGGCCGCCCCAGCGCTCCGGCGCGCCGGAAGTACCGCCGGGTCTGTCCCCGGGAGGGTCGAGCGAACAATCGGGGCCGACATCCAGCCCTGACCGTTCAGAGGCGTCGCCGACGCACCATCGGGTCGCACCTGGTCTGCCGCCACAGCCGCCGCCCCTCGGATCGGCACAGGAGAGCCCGCGCTCCGATCAGCCTGTCGAGGGGGCAGCGAGCCGGCTGCCGGGCGTCGGCTCCTTTGCTGCGGGTCCCGCACGAGCAGTCCCGCGTCCGTCTGTCCCAGCGTCCTCCAGAGGCTCGGCTTGGCCCGGTTCGGCGACGGCGGGAGCGGCCGGCGGTTCCACCGCAACCGCATCGCCGGGGCGCATGGTGGTTGGCGCGGGCGAATCGGAACCGCCAATATCCGGGCGGCCCGATGGGCTTGCCGCGTCGCGCATGGAGTCCAAACGCATCACGCCGCGCAGTCCGCGCGCCGCGTTGGAGCCCGATCATGTGCCGTTGCCATCCCGCCCTTCGCGGCGTGCGCGCAATCCGCTGGTGATTATCGGCAACGCGATTTTCACCGTTCTGGTCTTGATCGTCCTGGTCGGCGGCGCAGCAGCCGTGTTCGGCAAGAGCCGGTTCGATGCGTCCGGTCCGCTGCAGGAAGACAAGATCGTCAACATCCCGCCGCGCTCCGGCATCATGGACATCGCCGATCTGCTCCGACGGGAAGGGGTGATCGATGCGCACCGCCTCATCTTCATCGGCGGTGTGTTTGCGCTCAAGGCGCGCTCCGAGCTCAAGGCCGGCGAATATCTATTCCCCAAACGGGCGAGTATGCGCGACGTGGTGGAGACCATCGTCGAAGGGAAGGTGGTGCAGCACCAGCTCACCGTTCCCGAGGGACTGACGTCCGAGCAGATCGTCGCGCGGCTCCTGGAGAATGACGTCCTCTCCGGCAACATCAAGGATGTCCCGCGAGAAGGCAGCCTTCTGCCCGACAGCTATCATTTCAACCGCGGGTTTACGCGCGAGCAGATGATCCAGCGCATGCAGCAGGCGCAAGACCGGCTGGTGCGGGAAGCTTGGGAACGGCGCAGTCCCGACCTGCCGCTCAAGACACCCGAGCAGCTCGTCATTCTCGCTTCCATCATCGAGAAGGAGACCAGCAAGCCCGAGGAGCGAACGCGGGTCGCGGCGGTGTTGATCAATCGACTGAAGCAGAAGATGAAGCTGCAATCGGATCCGACCATCATCTATGGGCTCGTGTTCGGCAAAGGGACACTCGGCCATCCGCTCACCAAGAGCGAGATCGCGCAGCCGACGCCCTACAACACCTACGTCGTAGATGGCTTGCCTCCCGGGCCGATCGCCAATCCCGGTCGCGCCTCGATCGAAGCGGCTGCCAGCCCGGCGCGCACGAAGGAACTCTATTTTGCGGCCGACGGGACCGGCGGACACGCCTTCGCCGAGACCTATGATCAGCATTTGAAGAATGTCGGGCGTTTGCGAGCGCTGGAGCACGATCAGAAGGGCGAGGCCTCCGATGCGCAGCCGTCGGCGCCACCACCGCCGACCCGGGCGGCGCCGGCACAGCGCGGCAAGCGCAGCGCGAATGGTTCGTCGCGGGACGCCGGGGTTGCGCGATGAGGGCATTCCCGCCGTCCCTGAGCTCCGCCCTTGTGACCTCTCTGCCTCGCCGCTAAGGTCCCGGCCCAATTCGTCTTCCAGGATTGGTGCGTGGATAGAGGCCGATGGCGCTGTCGAGCATGACCGGCTTTGCGCGTGGCCACGGCGTGAGCGGCAGCTATAGCTGGGCCTGGGAGCTGAAATCAGTCAATGCCAAGGGACTCGACTTGCGGCTGCGGGTGCCGGCAGGTTGGGACGCGGTCGAGGGCCCCGCGCGCAGCAGCGGAGCGCAGGTGCTCGCGCGCGGCACGATCTATGGCACGCTCACGGTCGAACGGGAGGGCGTCGCGCCGGTCGTCCGGGTGAACGAGCCGGTGCTCGCGGCCGTGCTCGCGACCATCAAGAGCCTGGCCGGGCGGGTACAGGCGGCCGAGCCGCGGCTCGATGGAATTCTCTCGCTCAAGGGCGTGATCGAGGTTCTCGACGAGGACGAGCGCGAGGGGGAGCGCTTGGCCGCCGAGGCCGCCGTCGTGGCCGGCTTCCGCGCGACGGTCGCGGAGCTGGTCGCAATGCGCCGGCGCGAAGGTGAGGCCTTGAGGCAAGTCTTGACCCAGCGCACGAAGGAAATCGCAGCGCTCGCCGCCCGGGCGGAAGTCGCCCCCGGCCGCCGGCCGGAGGCGATCAAGGCGCGCATCGGCGAGCAGGTGGCAATGCTGCTCGATGCGTCCCAGCGCTTCGATCCTGACCGCCTGCATCAGGAGGCAATCCTGGTGGCCACCAAGGCGGACATCCGCGAGGAACTGGACCGGCTCGGGTCCCATGTCGCGCAGGTCGAGCGGTTGATCGCCGACGGCGGCGCCATCGGCCGCCGGCTTGATTTTCTCGCGCAGGAACTCAATCGCGAGGCCAACACGCTGTGCTCCAAGTCGAACGATGTCGAGCTCACCAATATCGGGCTGGAGCTCAAGAGCGTGGTCGAACAATTCCGCGAGCAGGTGCAGAATCTGGAATGAAGCCGATGGCGGGGAGCGGCGATCAGCCACACGCGGATGCCATCGCCCGCCGCGGGCTCATGCTGGTGCTGTCCTCGCCTTCGGGCGCGGGCAAGACGACGCTGTCGCGCAAACTGCTCGCATCCGATCCCGGGGTCGAGCTTTCGATCTCGGTGACGACACGCAAGCAGCGGCCGGGAGAGGTCGACGGCCGCGATTATTATTTCATTGACCCCGCGCGCTTCGACGCCATGGTCGAGAACGGCGAATTGCTGGAATGGGCGCGAGTGTTCGGACATCGCTACGGCACGCCGCGGGAGCCCGTGGAGGCGGCGCTCGTGCGCGGCCGCGATGTGATGTTCGACATCGACTGGCAGGGAACCCAGCAACTCGAAAAGGCCGGCCGCGATCTCGTCAGCATCTTCGTGCTGCCGCCCTCGATCCCCGATCTCGAGCGGCGGCTGCGGACCAGGGCGCAGGATTCCGACGAGGTGATTCACGCTCGCATGGCCAAAGCCGCCGACGAGATGAGCCACTGGGCCGAGTACGATTACGTCGTGATCAATACCGCCGTCGATCATGCCTTTGCCCAGGTGCAGTCGATCCTCGCCGCCGAACGGCTCAAGCGCGAGCGGCAGACCGGCCTCTCGGACTTCGTGCGCCGGCTGCAAGCGGAACTGTAAGGCAAACGATCAGACGTTCGGCGGCGAAGCGATGCAGAGCTCGTGCGTTGCTTCCCGGTTCCCGCGCGCGGCAGCCCGGTCAGCGCGCGGCGAGGGCGCGCGCGAGCGCCACGAAGCCCTCGGGCGGGATCTCCTC
>JBAUOM010000200.1:0-8286 GCA_049579765.1 Xanthobacteraceae bacterium | reverse complement strand
ACGGCCTGTGCCTCGACGCGGTGTCCGCGCACTTTGAGCTGCGCGTCGATACGGCCGAGGAAGTGCACGCGCTGCGTTTGGATGTCGATTCTGCATTTGTCGCCGGTGCGGTAGAGACGGCCGAACTGAGGATGCGCGATGAACTTTTCGGCCGTGAGCTCCGGCAAGTTGCGGTACCCGCGCGCAACGTGCACCCCACCGATGCAGAGCTCTCCAACCTCTCCGTGTGGCAGTGGGCGCAGTTCATCAATCTCGAGGATGACGTAGGTGACGTTGGCGAACGGCGAGCCGATGGTGATGGGCTCCCCCGGCCGCAAACTCTGGCGGCTGGTGTCGGTACTCGCCTCCGTGGGACCGTAGGTGTTGATGATCTGTCGTCTGCCCCGGGTCCAGGGCTCCACGAGCGCGCTGGGGAAGACTTCGCCCGCCGGCACGATGTAGCGGCAAATCGGATAGGGGAGGTCCACTTCGGGGGCAGCTGTGAGGGTGGTGAGCAGGACGGGCGGACAGAACAGCACCGTGACCTCTGCTTCGCGGAGGACGCGGACGAGGTCCGGGCCGGACCGGATTTGCTCCTTGGTCAGCATGACCACGGCGCAGCCCGACACCCAGGCGCTGTACATCTCGGAAATGCTGCCGTCGTAACCCAGCGACGAAGTGAGCGAGGTCGCATCCATGCCGGGCATGAGATCGAAGTAATCGGCGTAGCTCAGGGCG
The DNA here is from genome assembly GCA_049579765.1 of Xanthobacteraceae bacterium. Lineage (GTDB taxonomy): Bacteria > Pseudomonadota > Alphaproteobacteria > Rhizobiales > Xanthobacteraceae > VAZQ01. Next base: position 7,569 of record JBAUOM010000200.1, on the reverse strand, counting down.
AGGTTGACATAGCCCGCATGCGGGCACTCCACGCCCTTGGGCTTCCCAGTCGTTCCGCTCGTGTAAAAGATCGTCGCAAGGCGCTGCGTGGGGTCGTCCAGCCAGGTTGGCGGTTCCCTTCGCGGCATCCTCTCCGGCAACTTCATGACATCCAGCGTCGGCAGGTCGCCAAACTTGTCTTGCCCGCGCGTGACAATGACTACCGGCTGTGCGTCATTCAGCATGTGCGTGACGAGGGCCTCGGGCAACGTGGTATCGAGAAAAAGCACGGTACCGCCGGCCTTAAGGATGCCGAGATGCGAGGCCACGATTTGCCAGTTGTCCTGCGACATGGCCACGGCAACGACCTGATCGGGTCCCGTGAGATAGGGAGAAAGGGCCGCCGCCACGTTTTCCGCCCGTGCGTCGAGCTCAGCGAAGGTCAGGGACTCTCCGGTGTGCTGAATCTGCAAGGCCGTGAGATGCGGAAACTTCTCGGCAGAGCGGCTGAATACATCTGTGAGCCAGCGGATTCCCTTCTGATGCGGCACGTTCAGGAATTGCCGGTCATCAAAGACGTCGGTCAAGCTGTATTGGGAGGTATCGGTCTGTCCGCGCGGCGCCTTCCCAGCCACCCAAAGATACCGCTTCCAGGCCGCAAACGTCAGCAAACAGAAAGCGGCGAATCCGGCTGCAAAAATTGATGTCAAGACTTCTCCTCGCATGCTCGTAAACCAGACGCCGAGTTTTTCGGAATGGGCTTGCGCCTTCGACTTCAAACGCCAAGTCTCTCCGGTGGCGGCCAGGACGCCACCAATGCGCCTTAACGGGAGTATCGCTCGAGCTTTCCGTTTGCGGCGGATGTCAAGCGTGACGCAATGCGGCCAACCACCGGGTCTATCCCAACTACAAAAATATAAGACAGGTTATGGAACGGCAAGATCAGGTCAGATAACTAGATCTGGCCTCGACCAGCTGGCCAGAATGCGATCGCCTTTTCCGCGGCCAGGGTAATGCCGATGCGCGTGCCGACTGGCCAGAGCGGATGGACGGTGCGCACGAGCGGGCGGCGCACCGTCAAGCCGTCAGTTCATGATGTTCTCGGCAAACCACTTGCGCCACTCCGCGGTTTTCTCCGCGCGCAGCTTGTGGTCGATGATGATCGCCTGCTTGTTCCATTGGTCGGCCGACGTGAATACTCCCGGCAGCTTGGCGACTTCGGGATCGACCTTGGCATCGAGGACCACGGGACTGCCCTTCTTGAACTTGGCGACCTCGGCCTGCACCTGCGGGTCGAGGGCTGTGTTGATGAACTTGTAGGCGAGTTCTGCCTTCTTGGAGCCTTTCATGATGGCGACGATGTCGATACCGAGGACGGCGCCCTCCTTCGGAATCACGAGTTGGATAGGCACGCCCTCGCTGGCCATATAGTGCGAGCGACCAGCGCCTGGGTCAGTTCTTGGCTACTTAACGTATTTAAGTCTTGACTACGAACTGCGTCCGTGCTAGATAGCCTCATCCCCGCTCATCGAGGGGCGTCTCCGGAGACGATCCTGAAGGCGGAGCGGGGAGTGGCGTCCCGGCCGCGGCTCGTAAACCGTGCTCGGGAGGTTCGGGACCTTCGGCCGACCGGGCGCGACACCCGGCAGCGGAGGTCGCCCGCGCAACGGACCCGCAGGCAACTGCGGGGACGGAGAGCGCGGAGCGGGCCCAAAACCGCCAGGTGGAGCGCCGCGAGGCCCGTTCCGGTTTGCCCCGGACGGCCGCGTCTCGCAAACGTGGTGTCGCGCCTTACGAGCGCGACGAAATGAGGATACCGCCTCCCGGCGCTCCTCCGCCCCTCGGTCGGGGCGGCTCGCAGCGGCAAGGGCTACGGCAGACATACCCGCCGACGCTTCGGCGAAGGCGGCGAGGGAAGAGGAAGGAGAAACCCGGGCGCAGCAACGCGCCGCGGGAACGAAGAAGACTGCGCTCTTTGACATCGTGAAGAAGGGAGACGCGAGCGGCGCATGGGCAACGTCGCGCTCGAAACGCCATCGCGTTGGCGGCAATGCGCTTGGTCCCGGCCCAGCGCGCGCCTCGGCATGTCATCGCGACGACGTGTCGGCATGGCGGGAGCCGGGGAGGGCGACCCGGCGGCTGGATTCGGCCAGAGGGGCGGATCAGTGCTGCAGGATCTTCGACAGGAAGGTCTGCGCGCGCTCGCTGCGCGGCTTGCCGAAGAACTCGGCGGTGGGCGCGTCCTCGACGATCTCGCCCTGGTCCATGAACACGACGCGGTGGGCGACTCGGCGCGCGAAGCCCATCTCGTGGGTGACCACCATCATGGTCATGCCGTCCTTGGCGAGCGCCACCATCACGTCGAGCACCTCGTTGATCATCTCGGGATCGAGCGCGGAGGTCGGCTCGTCGAACAGCATGGCGATCGGGTCCATGGCGAGCGCGCGCGCGATCGCCACCCGCTGCTGCTGGCCGCCGGAAAGCTCGCCGGGATATTTCAGCGCGTGCTCGTGCAGGCCCACGCGGTCGAGCAGGCGCATGCCGCGCTCGGCGCTCTCCTCCTTGCCGCGGCCGAGCACCTTGATCTGCGCCAGTTCGAGATTGCGCATCACCGTGAGATGCGGGAACAACTCGAAATGCTGGAACACCATGCCGATGCGCGCGCGCAGCTGCGGCAGGTTGGTCCGCCGGTCGCCGACCGCGATGCCGTCGACGGTGATCGCCCCCTCCTGGAACGGCTCGAGCCCATTGACGCATTTGATCAAGGTCGACTTGCCGGAGCCGGACGGGCCGCACACCACGACGACCTCGCCCTTGGCGACTTCGGTCGAGCAATGCTTGAGCACCTGGAAGTCGCGGTACCACTTGCTGACCTTGCTGAGCGTGATCACGGGACTTCCTCAGCGGATGATCGCGACGCGGCGCTGCAGCCGGCGCACGAGCAGCGAGGCCGCGAACGAGATCAGGAAATAGACCAATGCGGCGAACAGATACATCTCCACCAGGCGCCCGTCGCGCTGCGCCACCTTCGATGCGGCGCCGAGGAAGTCCGTGATCGAGAGCACGTAGACCAGCGAGGTGTCCTGGAACAGGACGATCGTCTGGGTGAGCAGCACCGGCAGCATGTTCCGGAACGCCTGCGGCAGCACGATATAGCCCATCGTCTGCAGGTAGGTCATGCCCAGCGCCTGCGCCGCCGCCACCTGGCCGCGCGAGATCGACTGGATGCCGGCACGCATGATCTCGGCGAAATAGGCGGCCTCGAACAGCGTGAAGGTGACCAGCGACGAGGCGAAGGCGCCGACCTGGATCGGGCGGGACGCGCCGATGACCCACTGACCGATGAAAGGCACGAGGAAATAGAACCAGAAGATCACCAGCACCAGCGGCACCGCGCGCATCAGGTTCACGTAGCCGGCGGCGAGCAGCGAAAGCGGGGCAAGGCCCGAGAGCCGCATCATCGCGAGCAGCGTGCCGAACACGATGCCGCCGCCGGTCGCCAGCGCGGTCAGCATCAGCGTGAAGGTCATGCCGTCGTAGAACAGGTAGGGCAGCGCGCGAATGATGACGTCGAAGTCGAAATTCGCGAACATCGCTCGCCTCAATGCGTGGCCGCGGCGGGGACGGCGCCGATGAGGCCGGGCACGGCCGCTCGGCGTTCGATCCAGCGCATGCCGAACGTCACGACGATATTGATGACGATGTAGATGACGGTCGCCGCGGTGAAGGCCTCGAACACCTGGAAGGTGAGTTCCTGCATGGCGCGCGCGCTGGCGGTGAGCTCCATCAGCCCGATGGTGAGCGCGACCGCGCTGTTCTTGATGACGTTGAGAAACTCCGAGGTCAGCGGCGGCAGGATGATGCGATAGGCCATCGGCAGCAGCACGTAGCCGTAGGTCTGCGGCAGGGTGAGGCCGAGCGCGAGCGCCGCCATGCGCTGGCCGCGGGCGAGACTCAAGATGCCGGCCCGCACCTGCTCGGCGATACGCGCGGAGGTGTAGAAGCCGAGCGCGATCACGGCGGTGTAGAAGGAGGCGTCCGGAAGCTGCTTGAGCCAGTCGCCGAGTGCGGTCGGCAGCAGCTCGGGCAGCACGAAATACCACAGGAACATCTGCACCAGCAGCGGGATGTTGCGGAACAATTCCACATAGGCATCGCCGACCCGGACCAGCCAGGGATGCGGCGTGGTGCGGATGACGCCGACGAGCGATCCCATGGCGAGCGCGAGGCACCAGGCGCAGAGCGCAGTCGCGAGCGTCCAGCCGGTGCCGATGAGGAGCGTCCCCAGATAGGTGTGCACCCCGTCGGGCGACATCTGAAGGAAGACGCCCCAGTTCCAGTTGTATTTCATGCCGGCTCCGTTACCGGGTCACGGGCATCGGCTGTCGGCGATCAGGAGGACAGGGGGCCGTCCGATCACTGACGCCTGATCGCCGCGTCTTGGGCGGCGATCAATACACCGCCGGGTCGCCGCTGTCGGTTGGGCTCGCGATCACCTTCTTGAAGGCGTCGCTCATCGGCACGTTGAGGTTGAGCCCCTTGGGCGGGATCGGCTTGAGGAACCACTTGTCGTAGATCGGATTGATCGCGCCGCTGCGGTAGGTCGCGATCATCGCCTCGTCCGCCACTTTCTTGAAGGGAGCGTCGTCGCGCCGCAGCATGATGCCGTAGGGCTCGACCGAAAGCGCGTCGGCGGAGATGACGTAATTCTGCGGCGATTTCGATCCCGCCACCAGGCTGGCGAGCAGGATGTCGTCCATCACGAAAGCGGCGGCGCGCCCGGTCTCCACCATCAGGAACGCCTCGGCGTGGTCCTTGGCGGCCAGAATGTTGAGATTGAGACCCTTCTGGGCGCCGATCTCGGTGATCTGCCTGATGTTGGTCGTGCCCGAGGTCGAAACGACGGTCTTGCCCTTGAGGTCGTCGACCGTCTTCAGGTTCGCCGATTTCTTCGATACGAAGCGGTTCGAGGTGACGAAGTGGGTGATGGTGAAGGCGACCTGTTTCTGCCGCTCGAGATTGTTGGTGGTCGAGCCGCATTCGAGATCGATCGTGCCGTTCGCCATCAGGGGAATGCGTGTCGCCGAGGTGACCGGGTTGAGCCTGACCTCGAGCTGGGGAAGCTTGAGCTCGCTTTTCACCCGCTCGACGATCCGCGCGCACAGGTCCATGGCGTAACCCACGACCTGTTGCCGGTCGTCGTAATAGGAAAACGGCACCGAGGACTCGCGATGGCCGAGCGTGATCGAGCCGGTTTCCTTGATCTTCTTGAGCGTGCCGGAGAGCTCCTGCGAGAGCGCCGGCGCGGCGCCGAGGCCGGCCGCCGCGACCACCGAGAGCAGCATTTTCAGATGCATCGCACTTCTCCGCTGTGTGAACAGGATGCGCGCGGCAGCCCCGCGCGATGGTGGCGACCTTTGGTCAGTCCCTGACTTTGACATAGCTCCCCGGCGCGTCCTCGAGCGGTGTGACATTGCCGCCGCCCGGCTCGCGCGCCGGCACCTCGGTCGCGTCCTGGGCTTTGAGCCATTCGAACCAATCCGGCCACCAGGAGCCGGGATGCTCCTTGGCCTTCGTCAGCCAGCGCTCGAGATTGGCGCTGGTGGGCTTGGGGCCGGTCCAATACTGGTATTTCATCTTGTCGGGAGGATTGACGACGCCCGCGATGTGGCCCGATCCGGCCAGCACGAAACGGACCGGCCCGCCGAAGAACTTCGAGCCGAGCAGCACCGACCTTGCGGGCGCGATGTGGTCCTCGCGGGTGGCGAGATTGTAGATCGGCACCTTGATGCTCTTGCGCTTGAGCTTCTTGCCGGCGATTACCATGTCGCCCTTGCTCAGCCGGTTCTCCAGGTAACAGTTGCGCAGATAGAACGAGTGGTTCGCCGCCGGCAAGCGGGTCGCATCCGAGTTCCAGTAGAGCAGGTCGAAGGGAGGCGGCTCCCGGCCCTTGAGATAATTGTTGATGACGTAGGGCCAGATCAGGTCGTTCGAGCGCAGCAGGTTGAAGGCGGTTGCCATCTTCTTGCCCTCGAGATAGCCGCGTTCGCTCATCTCGCGCTCGCGCGCCGTGATCTGCTCCTCGTCGACGAAGACCTTGAGATCGCCGGCATGGGTGAAATCGACCTGGGCGGCGAAGAACGTCGCCGAGGCGATGCGCGCATCCTGCCTGCTGGCCATGTAGGCGAGCGTTGTGGCGAGCAGCGTCCCCCCGACGCAATAGCCGATGGCGTTGACCTTGCGCTCGCCCGTGGCCTTCTCGATGACGTCGAGAGCGGCGAGCGGGCCCTCGCGCATGTAGTCTTCGAAACTTTTCTTGGCGAGATTGGCGTCGGGATTGACCCAGGAGATGACGAATACGGTGAGGCCCTGATCCACGCACCACTTGATGAAGGATTTCTCCGGCGTGAGATCGAGGATGTAGAACTTGTTGATCCAGGGCGGCACGATCAGAAGCGGCCGCTTGCGCACGGTCGGGGTCGCCGGCGCGTACTGGATGAGCTGCATCAGCGCGTTTTCGAAGATGACCTTGCCGGGCGTGACCGCAAGATTGCGGCCGACCTCGAAGGTCGTCGCGCTCGACTGGCGGATCCTGAGATTGCCGCCCCCGGCCTGGATGTCCTCGGCCAGCATGTGCATGCCGCGCACGAGATTCTCGGCCTTCGAGGCGAGCGTCTCGCGCAGCAGCTCCGGATTGGTCAGCACGAAATTCGACGGCGCGATCGCGTTGGCGATCTGGCGCACGTAGAAATCGGCCTTCTGCAGCGTGTGCGGGTCGAGCCCTTCAGCGTCGCGCACGAGCCGGTTCGCCCATTGCACCGTGAGCAGATAGGCCTGCTTGAGGAAGTCGAAGAATTGATTGCTCGACCATTCCGGATCGGCGAAGCGGCGGTCCTTCGGGTCGGGCGCGGCGACCGGCTCGACCTTCTCGCCCGCCATACGTTTGACCGCGTTGGCCCAGAGGTCGAGATAGGCCTTGCCCAGGCTCGATTGCAGTTGCAGCGCACGCTGCGGATCGCGCAACCAGTAGTCGGCGACCTGGCCGAGGGTTTTCACCACATCGGTGATCTCGGCATACTGATCGCCCACCTGGCCTTCTTCACGCGGCTTGAGATAGGCGGCGAGCGCCTTGCCGCCCTCTTCCATCATCCGGGCGACGTTGCGGCCGAGCTCCTCCGCGTCGAAGGCGCCGCTCTTGATCGGATCTGACGGGGCTCTCACGGTAACGCCTCGGTTCGCGGTTCCGGCGTGGGCGCGGCGTGGCCTTTCGAGGCCTGAAATGGACTTTACCCGCGGACGCCGCAAGACGCATCAGGGGTCTCCACAAGCAAGAGCGGTGCCGGGCGAGCCCCCCGCGCGTTGCCGCCAAAGCGCGCAACCTTGCTTTCGTCATATTGGGCCGGTAGACGCAATTGATTGAATTGGCAGCAATTTCGTGTCGAAGCGGGGAAAGGACGGGCGGCGCCCAGCCATTGTCGCCCGGCCAGGGGTAGGACCGGCATGACACCGACGTCGCGCTTGCAGCGGACTTTGCCGCGTCGCGCCATGGTCGCGGCCGGGCTCGTCGCCGCTGCCGTGGCGCTCTCGGGC
>JBAUOM010000199.1:0-5625 GCA_049579765.1 Xanthobacteraceae bacterium | reverse complement strand
CACTAAATTAGTTGGCGCCGGTACTCAGGCGCTTCCCCCCGCGCCGATGGCATCATACCCGCGCGGCCAGATTGCCGACGCCGCTGCGCCCGACCTCGTGGAGCTTCGCCAGCAACGAAGCAGCGGCGATGCCGATGGCGACGGTTGCAATCAGGATCGAGCAGATGGCGTTGATCTCCGGCTTAACGCCGAGGCGGACCTCCGAATAGATGCGGATCGGCAGCGTGGTCGCGCCGGGGCCCGTGGTGAAGCTCGCGATCACGAGATCGTCGAGCGACAGCGTGAAGGCCAGCATCCAGCCCGAGACCAGCGCCGGCGTGATCAGCGGCAAAGTCACGGTAAGAAAAGTCCGCAGCGGCGGACAGCCGAGATTCATTGCCGCCTCCTCCAGGCTCGTGTCGAACGTCAGGAGTCGCGATTGCACGACCACCGTCACGAAGCATGTGGTCAACGTCGTATGGGCGATGGCAATGGTCCAAAAGCCGCGATCGATGTTCACGGCTACGAACAGGAGCAAGAGCGCCAGTCCCATGACCACTTCGGGCATGACCAGCGGGGCATATACCATGCTGGTGAACAGCAGGCGGCCGCGGAAGCGGCCGAGCCGCACCAATGCGACCGCCGCAAGTGTGCCGAGCACGGTCGCCGCACTCGCCGACAGCAATGCGAGCCGCAGCGTTACCCAGGCGGATTCGAGCATGGCGCGATCGTTGATCAGCTCGACGTACCAGCGCGTCGACCAGCCGCCCCACACGGTGACCAGCCGCGAGGCATTGAAGGAATACATCACCAGAATGACGATCGGCAGATAGAGAAAGGCGAGGCCGAGCGCGACCGAGACGACATTGAACCAAGACGCTCGACGCATGGTCAGCGGCCTTGCGCGAGATCGCGACTCTGCGTCTGCTGGTAGATTACGATCGGCACTACGAGCAGGCAGAGCAGCACGACGGCGACCGCAGAGGCGACCGGCCAGTCGCGGTTGGCGAAGAACTCCGTTCACAGGGTCTGGCCGATCATCAGGGTTTGCGAGTTGCCGAGCAGATCGGGAATGACGAATTCGCCGACGATCGGAATGAAGCAAAGCAGCGCCCCCGCGACCACACCCGGCAGCGACAGCGGCAGCGTCACCAGCCAGAACGCCTTCCACCACGGGCAGCCGAGATCGGCGGCGGCCTCGAGCAGCGTGTCATCCATTTTTTCCAGCGTGGCGTAGATCGGCAGTACCATGAACGGCAGATAGGAATAAACGATGCCGATATAGACCGCGCTGTCGGTCGAAAGCCAAACCCGGGGTTCCTCGACGAGGCCGAGCGCGAGCAAAGCCTGGTTGAGCAGGCCGTCGCGCTGGAGAATGTTGATCCAGGCATAGATGCGGATCAGGAACGAGGTCCAAAACGGCAGGATCACCAGCACGAACAGGGCGGGCTGCCACCGCCGCGGCGCGCGCGCCATGCCGTAGGCGAGCGGGAAGCCGATCAGCAGCAGCAGCAGCGTCGAGCCGGCGGCGATCTCCAGGCTCCGCAGATACGAGGCGAGATACAGCCAGTCGGAGCCGAGGAAGCGATAGTTCTCGAACGACAGCCCGCGCAAGAATTCCGTGAGGCCCGCCCAGCCTGCGCCCGGATGGAAGACCGGGGTATAGGGCGGCTGCGCGATCGCCGTGTGGGAGAGACTGATCTTCAGCACGATCAGGAAGGGAACGAGGAAGAAGGCGACGAGCCAGAGATAGGGTACGAGCACGACCAGCCGCGTGCCCCACGCCAGATTGCGATCGCCAACCCGTTTCGTCGCTGCGCTCACCTGCCGCCCCTCCCCTATCGCGTCAGCACCGTGGCCGCCTCCGGCGCCCAGGTGAGCCATACGCGGTCATCCCAGCCGATGGAGCGTTCGACCAGTCGCGTCACGTTCGCCACCGCCACCTTCATGACGAACCCGCTGTCGAGCCGGACCTTGTAGATCGAGAGGTCGCCCAGATACCCGATATTGTCGACCGCGCCGGCGACGCAATTCTCGTCGGGCCTTGCCGGCGGGTCGCGTACGATGCGCACCTTCTCCGGCCGCAACGCCACCCATACCGTGTCGCCCGGCTTGGCATCCGTGCACGCGGATCCGCGCAGCCGCCCGGCGCCGGCACTGGCGATTACCGTTCCGGGCAGACCCGTTTCGACGACGCGCCCCTCGATCAGATTGAAGTCGCCGACGAAGTCGGCGACCCAGCGCGAGTTCGGGAACTCGTAGATTTCGGGTGGCGTGGCAACCTGGATCAGGCGCCCGTGGTCCATGACCCCGATGCGATCCGCGACCGTCATCGCCTCCTGCTGATCGTGGGTGACGATAATGAAGGTCAGGCCGAGCTTCTCCTGCAGCTGCATCAGCTCGAATTGCGTCTCCCCGCGCAGCTTCTTGTCGAGCGCCGCCAACGGCTCGTCGAGCAGGAGGACGCGCGGACGTTTTGCCAGCGAGCGAGCGAGCGCCACGCGCTGGCGCTGGCCGCCCGAGAGCTGATGCGGCTTGCGTTCGGCGAGGCCTTCGAGCCGCACCAGCGCCAGCATCTCCTCGACCCGCGTGCGAATCTGCTGCTTGGGAAGCCGCTCCTGCTTGAGCCCGAACGCGACATTCCCCTCCACCGTCAAGTGCGGAAACAGCGCGTAGCTCTGGAACATCATGTTGACCGGCCGCCGATAGGGCGGCACGTGTGCGATGTCCTCGCCGTCGAGCAGGATGCGTCCCTCATCCGGCGCCTCGAAGCCCGCAAGCAGGCGCAGCAACGTGGTCTTGCCGCAACCTGAGGGGCCGAGGAGCGCGAAAAACTCGCCCGCGAAGATATCGAGCGACGCGTGTTCGACCGCGGCGACGCCGGAAAAGCGCTTGCTGACGCTATCGAAGCTTACGCGCACACGCGCCGCGGGATCCGCCCAGGGCGCGAACGCGCGGCGCGCGTCCCGCCTGCCCCGGTCGTTGCTCACGTCGGTATCGCCGTTCCCCATCTCGCCACGCTAGAGCAAATTCACAACGGCGGTGCAACGATTTCCATGCTCTGCCGGTCCGCACATGCTGCCGATCGCGCGCTCCCCCGCGCCTGCGCGGCCCGCACCGGATCAAGCCCGGCTGAGCGTGCGCGCCACCGCGTCGCGCCAGCCCGCCCATTTGCGTTCGCGGATGGCGGCATCCATTTGCGGCGTAAAGCGCCGCTCGCATCTCCACATGGCGGCGAAGCCCGGCAGGTCCGGGCACAGCCCCACGGCGCGCCCGGCAAGATAGGCGGCGCCGAGCGCGGTGGTCTCCATCACTGCCGGGCGGTCGACCGGGGCATCGAGAATGTCGGCCACGAACTGCATGGTGACGTCGCTTGCGGCCATGCCGCCGTCGACCCGCAACACCGTGTCGGCCGCCGCCGGCCAATCGGCGTGCATCGCTTCGAGCAGGTCGCGGGTCTGATAACCGACCGCCTCCAGCGTCGCGCGCGCGAGCTCGGCCACCCCTGCCTTGCGGGTGAGCCCATAGATGGCACCGCGCGCATTCGCGTCCCACCAGGGCGCGCCGAGCCCGACGAAGGCGGGAACCAGATAGACCTGCTCCGCCGGGTCGGCCGCCGCCGCGAGCGCGTTCACGTCGGGGGCGGCACCGATCACCTTGAGCGCATCCCGCAGCCATTGCACGCCCGCCCCGGCGATGAAGATCGCGCCTTCGAGCGCATAGATACGCCGGCCGCCGAGCTGATAGGCGATGGTGGTGAGAAGGCGGTTCTTCGACCCGATCGGCTGGTCGCCGGTGTTGATCAGTGCGAAGCCGCCGGTGCCGTAGGTCGACTTCACCATCCCAGGCGCAAAGCAGCCTTGCCCCACCATCGCCGCCTGCTGGTCGCCGGCGAGCCCGCGAATGCCGATCGCTCCGCCGAAGAGCTCGGTCGTGCCGAAATCGCAGGCGCAGTCGCGCACCTGCGGCAGCAGCGCAGCAGGCACGTCGAACAGCTCGCAGAGCTCGACGTCCCACTCGCCGCGGCGAATGTCCAAGAGCAGGGTGCGCGCGGCATTGGTCGCATCGCTTGCGTGCACCTTGCCGCCGGTAAGCCGCCACAGCAGGAAGCTTTCCACCGTCCCGAACGCGAGTTGCCCGGCGCGCGCCGCCGCGCGCGCCCCCTCGACGTGGTCGATGAGCCAGGCGATCTTGGTGGCGGAGAAATAAGGATCGAGCAGCAGCCCGGTGCGCGCCGCGATCATGGGCTCGTACCCGGCGCGGCGGAGCGCGGCGCAGGCGTCCGCGGTGCGTCGGTCCTGCCACACGATGGCATTGTAGATGGGGCGGCCCGTCGCCCGGTCCCAGATGATGGCGGTCTCGCGCTGGTTAGTGATGCCGAGCGCGGCGATGTCGCGGGCGCGCGCGCCCGCCTTGGCCATGGCCGCGCGCACGGTCGCGACCGTGCTCGACCAGATCGCTTCCGGATCGTGCTCGACCAGGCCGGGCGCCGGATAGAGCTGCGCAAATTCCTGCTGCGCGCTCGCAACCGGAACCAGTGCGGTATCGAACAGGATCGTGCGGGTAGAGGTCGTGCCCTGGTCGATGGCGAGAAGGTAATCCGGCAAGTGTGTCCCCTAGATTCGATGCATGGTCAGCCAAAGTGGACACCGGATGTGTGGGCGCAATCAAGCCTGCGCAGCTTGCGTACCCTGACGCTGCAATCAGCTTGCGCGGACTGCGCCCGCAGGGCGCCCATGACCGGTTCGTGTCATTCGCGGCCGTCGCCGACCATGCCGGCCATGAATGTCGCCAGGCGTTGCCGCTCCTCGGGCGAGAAGCGCAGACCGAGCTTCGTGCGTCGCCACAGCACGTCCTCCTCGGTCTGCGCCCATTCCCGCTCCATGAGATAGCGCACCTCCGCGCCGGTGAGATCGCCGCCCAGGCACGGCCCGAGATCCTCCAGGCTTCGCGCCGGCCCGAGCACTCGCTCGACGCGCGTCCCGTAGGTCCGCACCAGCCGCCGCGCGTGCGCCGCGCTCAGGAACGGCCGCGCTTGGCGCGTCTTGGCTACCAGCGCATCGATGCCATCCCACGGGAATTCGCCGCCCGGGAGACGCGACTCCTTTGTCCAGGCCGGTCCGACGTCGATCACGTGCGCGAGACGCGCGAGCGCGTGCTCCGCCAGCCGCCGATAGGTCGTGATCTTGCCGCCGTAGACGGTCAACAGCGGCGCCTCGCGTTCATCGAGAATCAACGCGTAGTCGCGGCTCACGTCCTGCGGCCGCCCGGCGCCGTCGTCGTGAAGCGAACGCACGCCGGCAAACGACCAGACCACGTCGGCGGGGCGGATGGTCGTGCGGAAATGCCGGTTCGTGACGTCGCAGAGATAGGCGATCTCGTCGGCGCTCGGTGTGACCGCGGCCGGATCGCCAGCAAAGCCCTGGTCGGTGGTCCCTATGAGCGTAAAATCCTGCTCGAACGGCAGCGCGAAGACGACCCGCCGGTCGGGTGCCTGTACGAGGTAGCCGCGGTCGTGCTCGAACAGGCGCCGCACCACGATGTGGCTGCCTTTGTCGAGGCGCGCCGGGATCGGCCGCGCTTGGCGCAGCACCTCGCCCGCGAACAGCTTGATCCATGGCCCGGTGGCGTCGACCAGCACGCGCG
>JBAUOM010000198.1:0-3458 GCA_049579765.1 Xanthobacteraceae bacterium | reverse complement strand
CGGTACCGCCGAGCCGCGCGGCGTTGCCGGCTCGATCACCGACTCGCGTGACGGCCGCTTACCCGCGAGTAGGTCCTTGATCTCGTCGCCGGTCAGCGTCTCGAATTCGAGCAGGCCCCTTGCCAAGGTCTCGAGGTCGGCCCGCCGCTCCTCGAGGATGTGCTGGGCGTCGGCATAGCCGGCCTCGACGAGGCGCTTGATCTCGGCGTCGATCTTCCGACTCGTCTCCTCCGAGACGTTCTGCTGGCGCGCGACCTGGTAGCCCAGGAATACCTCATCCTGGTTCTCGCCGTAGGCGACGGTGCCGAGTGCCTCGGAGAGGCCCCAGCGCGTCACCATCATGCGCGCGAGCTTGGTCGCCTGCTCGATGTCGGAGGCGGCGCCGGAGGTGACCTTTTCCTTGCCGAAGACGAGTTCCTCGGCCACGCGCCCGCCCATCATGATGGCCAAGCGCGAGGTCATCTGCTCGAGGCTCATGGAGAGCTTGTCCCGCTCGGGCAACTGCATGACCATGCCGAGCGCCCGGCCGCGAGGGATGATGGTGGCCTTGTGCACGGGGTCGGTGGCCTTGACGTTGAGCGCGACGATGGCATGGCCGCCTTCGTGATAGGCGGTGAGGAGCTTCTCCTCCTCCGTCATCACCAGCGACTTGCGCTCGGCACCCATCATCACCTTGTCCTTGGCATCCTCGAACTCGATCTGCGTGACCATGCGCTTGTTGCGTCGCGCCGCCATCAGGGCGGCCTCGTTCACGAGGTTCATGAGGTCGGCGCCGGAAAAGCCGGGCGTACCGCGGGCGATGGTCTTGAGGTTGACGTCCGGCGCCAGCGGCACCTTGCGCACGTGAACTTTGAGGATTTGCTCGCGGCCGACCACGTCCGGATTGGGCACGATCACCTGGCGGTCGAAGCGGCCGGGCCGCAGCAGCGCGGGGTCGAGCACGTCGGGCCGGTTGGTGGCGGCGATCAGGATGATGCCCTCGTTGGCCTCGAAGCCGTCCATTTCGACCAGCAGCTGATTGAGGGTCTGCTCGCGCTCGTCGTTGCCGCCCCCCAGCCCGGCGCCGCGATGGCGCCCGACCGCGTCAATCTCGTCGATGAATATGATGCAGGGCGCATTCTTCTTGGCCTGCTCGAACATGTCGCGCACGCGCGAGGCGCCGACACCGACGAACATCTCGACGAAGTCCGAGCCGGAAATGGTGAAGAACGGTACGTTGGCCTCGCCCGCAATTGCCCGCGCGAGCAGCGTCTTGCCGGTACCCGGCGGGCCGACCAGCAGCACGCCGCGCGGGATGCGCCCGCCCAGCCGCTGGAACTTGCCGGGATCGCGCAGGAACTCGACGATCTCCTGCAAATCCTGTTTGGCCTCATCGACGCCGGCCACATCCTCGAAGGTGACGCGGCCATGGGCTTCGGTGAGCAGCTTGGCGCGGCTCTTGCCGAAGCCGAGTGCCTTGCCGCCCGCGCCCTGCATCTGCCGCGACAGGAATATCCACACGCCGATCAGCGCAATGAAAGGCAGCCACGACACCAGCAGCGATACGAACCATGGCACGTCGTTTTGCTGCGGGCGGGCGGTGATCGATACGCCCTTGCCGTAGAGCCGCTGCACCAGGCTGGGATCGTTCGGCGCATAGGTCTGGAAACTGCGGCCGTCGGTGAAAGTGCCGTGAATTTCCGGCCCCTGGATCAAGACATCGCGCACGCGACCCTGATCGACCTCGTTCAAGAGCTGGGAGAAGGAAATGTCCTGCGACGTGGTGCGCTGGCCCGGATTCTGGAACAGGGTGAACAACGCGAGCAGCAAGAGAACGATGATCACCCAGAGGGCGAAATTGCGCAGGTTGGCGTTCATCCCGTGTCCTTACATGGCCGTGGGTAAGCCCGCGGCCACTTTATATGCCACAAGTTACGGGCCGATTCATGTCCATCCTCGCCACAATCTAGGTGCCGGGGCGGCTCCTGCCAAGGGAAGCGGGCCGATTACTTGCCGCACCAGCGCGGCGGCGGGGGTGTCGCGGCCACATTTTGTGCTTCACGACGAGCCTGTGCGGCTTCGCCGCGCCGGGGCACGCTCGACGACGAGGCTGTTGCCTTCGAGGGTCACGAGCGCTCCGGCCAGGGTACGGCGCAACGGCCGGTTTCCGCTCGCATTTGCCGTTGCCAGCGCCTGGTAGAGCGTCTCGAGCTTGCCGAGCTCCACCGGCCCCTCGTCTCCCGCCTGCGCGATGGCGTGGCCGAGCACGCGCAATGCCACTTCCGCAGGCAGGCAGGCGAATTTCCCGGCAGCGAGCACGATCGGACCGCGCTCGGGCCAAGGTCGCTCGGACAGCGCCTCCACCGCGCAGTCGACCGCAGCCTCGATAGCGGCTTCCGCGCGCCGCAACCGCTTCGCCAACAACGCGAGGCGGCGCGTAGTGAGTCCTTCGCGGGCGAGGGCGGGCATCAAGCCGCGCAGCCGGGCACGGGTGAAGCGCGGATCGCGATTCGAGGGGTCGTCGACGAATTCGATTTTGGCGAGTTCGAGCGTGGCAATGAGCCGCGCTTTGGGAATCTCGAGCAGCGGCCGCACGAGGATGATCCCGCGCGCTCCGCTCACCGGCAGCGCCGATACCCGCGGCATAGCGGACAGGCCGGCGATCCCGCTGCCACGGCTCATGCGGATCAGCACGGTCTCGGCCTGATCGTCGAGCGTGTGCGCGGTGACAACGACGTCGGCCTTGGCCGCCTTCGCCGCCTCCGCCAGCAGGCGGTAACGAGCTAGGCGCGCGGCGCGCTGCAGCCCGCTCGCGGGCTTCTTGCCCTGCCAGCGGACGATACGATGGAGAACGCCGAGCCGGCGCGCCAGCCGTTTCACCGTGCTTGCCTCGGCGGCGGACTCGCGCCGCAACCCGTGATCGACCGTGACCGCGAGCAGCCGTGGCCCGCTTCTGCGTGCGCGCCGCCACCGCGCCGCCAGCACCATCAGCGCCGTGGAGTCGGCGCCGCCGGAGACGGCCAATACGAGGGCGGAAGCATCGGCGAGCGGATCGAACAGCGTCTTCGCTTCGGCGGCGGAGACCGCCTCGTCAGCAGTGGCCACGCTTCTGTTCTCGCTCGACCCCCTGCTTTACGCTCGCCGCGGCGCGCGGAAACTTGCGCGCGACTTCCGCGAGCGACGCGCAGGCCGCTTCCTTCTCGCCGAGCGCCGCCAGGGACTGTCCAAGGCGAAGCAGAGCATCGGGCGCCTTGGGGATGGATTCATATTTGGTCGAGACGTTGAGGAATGCTTCCGCCGAGTCGCGGTAATGCTGGCGTTGGAACAGGCTTTCGCCCAGCCAGAACGTGGCGTCGCCGGCGAGCCGATCGTCCGGATACCTGCTCAAGAAACTGCGGAAGCCGTCGACGGCGAGCGCGTAATCCTTGCGCAGCACATAGCCGTAGGCGAGGTCGTACTCGTCGCGCGGGGTCTGCGAC
>JBAUOM010000197.1:0-2943 GCA_049579765.1 Xanthobacteraceae bacterium | reverse complement strand
ACGAAGCACAATCCGTCGTCCTTGGTGCCCGCCACCGCCACGAACAGATCCCCCGGCTTGATGGTCCGGCTGTCGGCGCTGATACCCTTGACGTCGAGCGCCGCGAAGCGCCCGTCGACGACGGCATCCATGGGGAGGAGATCTGCGAGCTTCATAGGTTCTCGGGATCGTCTACTCTTGCTTCGGCGCATCGTCCAGGGATGCCGCGGATCCGCTTGCCGCTATCGGGTCGCGGCAGCGTGGGGAACCGGAGCGTGCCCGTGGCTCACCGCCCGCCCGCACTCGCCAGGATGAGCTTGTCGGAGGGCGGCAGGTCGAAGCGCGGCTCGACGCCGAGCAGGGGCGCGATGCGCGCGATGACGGCGCCGCCGACGGGAACCGCGTTCCACCCCGAGGTGGTGAAGCCGTGGGTCTCGGCCGAGCCCTGCGGATCGTCGATCATGATGAGCAGGAGGTAGCGCGGCTGATCCGCCGGCAACACGGCGGTGAACGAGGTCAGCACCTTGGTCTTGGAGTAGCGGCCGCCCACCACTTTCTCGGACGTGCCGGTCTTGCCGCCAACATAGTAGCCTTTCACGTCCGCCCGCGTCGCCGTTCCCTTCTCGACGTTGAGGCGCATCAGATAGCGCATCTTCTCGCTGGTCTCGGGTTTGACCACCTGCTTCGCCAGCGCCGTCGCTTCCTCCTCGCTGCGCTTGAGGAAGGTCGGCGGGATGAGGCGCCCGCCGTTCATCAGCGCGCCGATCGCCGCCACCGCCTGCAGCGGCGCCACCGACAGCCCGTGGCCGAACGCGATCGTCACGGTGTTGAGCTCGCCCCAGCGCTTGGGCACCAGCGGCTCGGCGCTCTCCGGCAGTTCGGTGCGCAGCCGGTCGAGCTGGCCCATCTTCTTGAGGAACCATTTGTGGTGCTCGATCCCGAGGCTGAGCGCCATGCGCGCGCTGCCGATATTGGACGAATAGGTGAAGATCTCCGGTACCGTCAGCACGCGGTTCTGGGCGTGGAAGTCGTGGATCGCGAACTTGCCGTATTGCAGCGGATGGCTGGCGTCGAAGGTGGAGCGCAGCGTGATCTTGCCGGAGTCGAGCGCCATCGCGAGCGTGAGCGCCTTGAAGGTCGATCCCATCTCGTAGACGCCGGTGGTGAGACGATTGATGCGGGTCGGGTCGAGCGCCTCGCGCGGATTGTTGGGGTCGTAGTCCGGAACCGAGACCATGGACACGACCTCGCCGGTGCGCACGTCGGTCACGACGCCGGCCGCCGCCAGCGCTTTGAACTTGTCGCGCGCGGCGACCAGCTCGTCGCGCAGCGCATGCTGGACGCGCAGGTCGACGGCGAGCTCGACCGGCTTTTGCAGCCGGTCGCTGGCCAGCCCAGCGAGGTGCAGGTCGGCCAGCCCGCGCGTGTCGAGCCATTTCTCGATGCCGGCGATGCCCTGGTTGTCGATGTTGACGTGGCCGATGATATGCGACACCTCGGCGCCGTTCGGATAGACCCGCTTGTTCTCGGGCAGAAAACCGACGCCCGGAATGCCCAGGCGATGGATCTGCTCGCGTTGCTTGCGGGTGATCTCGCGCTTGAGCCAGACGAAGCGGCGCTTGGAGGCGAGCCGCTCGCGCAGTTCGGCAGCGTCGATGTCGGGCATCACCGCGGTGAGCAGTTCGGACGCTTCGTCGACGTCGATGATCCGGTGCGGCTCCGCGAACAGCGAGGGCGTGCGCACGTCGGTCGCCAGGATTTCGCCGTTGCGATCGAGGATGTCGGGCCGCGCCGTCGCCACCGCGTCGTGCAGGACCATCCGCCGCGAATGGCCGTCGGGCAGGGCCGCGAACAGCACCAGCCGGCCGGCGATTACCGCATAGCCCAGCACGAAGACGAGAATGACGAGCCCGATCCGCGCCCGCGTCTTGGTGGCGCGATCGACGTCGCGGCCGTAGAGCAGCGTACCGATGATGCGCCGGTGCCGGGGCTGGCGCGCGGGTGTCGGCCGATCCGTGACGGGGGGGTTCATCGGCGTCACCTCTGGGCGGGCGGCACACTGCCGGTCGCCGAGCGGTCGGCAATCTCCGGCTTGGCGATCAGCGTCCCGATCGGATCTGGCTCGCCTGCCGGCAACAGGTCGGGGCGGCGTTCCGGCAGATTGTCGAGCTCGTCGAATTGCCGCGCCTCGACCGGCTGCAAGGGGAGATGGCGCCGCACCAGACCCTGGATGCGCGCGGGATTGTCGAGCCTGGCCCATTCCGCGCGCAGCGCCGCGATGGCATCGTGCTCGCGCCTGATCTCCGCGTGCAGCCTGGCGACGCGTTGCGCCTGCCGCGTCGAGTCGAACTTGATCTTGTAGACATCGGCCGCCGCGAGCACGAGCGCGACGATCACGCAGATATTGAGAATGCGCATCATCGCGGCCGCCCCGATCCTTGCCGCCCGATCACCTCGGCCGGCGACGGTAGGCGCGGCAAGACCACGGCCGAAACGCTCGTCGCGACCGGCGCGTCGGTGCGCTCGGCCGCCCGCAGCTTGGCCGAGCGGGCGCGCGGGTTGGCGCGCATCTCCGCCTCGTCGGGCACGATCGGCCGCTTGGTCAGCAGGTGGAAGGTGGCGCGGGCCTGGGCGATTTCGGGACGATGGCGCGAGAAGCCGCTCCGCCGGCTGCGTCCGGCGAGAAAGCTCTTGGCGATGCGGTCCTCGAGCGAATGGAAGGTCACGACCGCCAACCGCCCGCCCGGCTTGAGCAGGCGTTCGGCCGCGGCGAGCCCCGCGACCAGCTCGTTGAGCTCGTCGTTGACGAAGATGCGCAACGCCTGGAACGTGCGGGTCGCGGGATGGATCGTGCCCGGACGCGCGTGCACGACGGCGGCGACGATCTCGGCGAGCGCGCGCGTTGTGCGGATCGGCGCCTCTTGACGGGCGGCAGCGATGGCGCGCGCGATGGCGCGTGCGCGA
>JBAUOM010000196.1:0-18022 GCA_049579765.1 Xanthobacteraceae bacterium | reverse complement strand
GAATGTAGGTGACGTCGATGCCGGCCTTCGCCTTGAGCAGCGTGCTCAAGAGATGCGGCGGCGTGCCGAGCCCGGCGCCGTAGTTGAGCTTGCCCGGATTGGCCTTGGCATAAGCGACGAACTCCTGCACGGTCTTCGCTGGCAACGACGGCCGCACCACGAACACGTGCGGCAGCAGCGCCACCGAAGCCACCGGAGAGAACAATTTGAGCGGATCCATGTTGAGCTTCGCGTACAGCGCAGGCGCGACGGCAAGCGAGCCGGAGGACCCGAACAGCAAGGTATAGCCGTCCGGCTCGGCGCTCGCGACGGCTTTGGCGCCGAGGGTTGAGCCCGCCCCCGGGCGGTTCTCGACGACGACTTCCTGTCCGAGCCTGGTCGACATCTCGTGTGCGACCAGGCGCGCCATGGTGTCGATCGGCCCGCCGGGTGGAAACGGCACGACCATCTTGATGACGCGGTTCGGATAAATCTGCGCCGCCAGCGGCCCGGCAGCAAGAACGGGAACGCCGATTGCGAGCAGCAATCCGAGAACAATGCGCCTGGTCGTCATGGTCGCGCTCCCCGAGGACACGTCTTGTCTACTTGTTATCTCTTGCGGCCGGTCGATCGCACCGCCTCGATGCGATCCGGCCCGGTCTCGTCGCAGCGCCGGGAAGGTAGCAACCCGTACGTCGTCCCGATAGTGCGGCACCGCTCTGCGACCGAGCGCCGCCCCGGTCCGGTCTGGCCCGGCTGCCGGGTCGGGAGCAAAATCGCCCTCGATTGCAACCGGCCGGCGTATAGACTGGCAAGACCGGACGGGAGGATGACATGCGTCTTGACACCCTGAGCCGCGGCATCGCGGCCGCGATGCTGGCCCTCGGCCCGATCTCGGCCGGTCACGCGCAAAGCCCGGCAGACTTCTACAAGGGCAGGACGGTCGATCTTTACATCGGCTACAGCGCCGGCGGCGGCTATGACATCTACGCCCGCGCGCTGGCCCGCCACATCGGACGTCTCATCCCGGGCAATCCGACGGTCGTCCCCAAGAACATGCCCGGTGCCGGCAGCCTCGTGCTCGCCAACTGGCTCTACAACGTCGCGCCCAAGGACGGCACGGCATTCGGGATGATCGGCCGCGGCACCGGATTCGATCCCCTGCTCGGTTCGACGAAGGCTCAATTCGACGCGGCCAAGTTCAACTGGATCGGCAGCATGAACGACGAAGTCAGCGTGTGCGTCGCCTGGCACACGTCCGGCATCGCCGAACTGGACCAGGTCAAGCAGAAGCAGCTGACCGTCGGCGGCACGGGTCCGGCCGCCGACACCGATCAGTTTCCCAAAGTCCTCAATGCCACGCTCGGCACCAAGTTCAAGATCGTCACCGGCTATCCCGGCGGCAATGACGTCGACCTGGCGATGGAGCGCGGCGAAGTGATGGGACGCTGCGGCTGGTCGTGGTCGAGCGTGATCGCCACCCACAAGAGCTGGATCGATGACAAGAAGATCAACGTGCTGGTGCAGCTGTCGCTGAGCAAGCACCCCGACCTGCCGCACGTCCCCCTGGTCATGGATTTTGCCAAGACCGACGAGCAGAAGCAGGTATTCAAGCTGGTGTTCGCCCGCCAGCCGATGGGACGTCCGTTCCTGGCGCCTCCGGGCATTCCCGCCGAGCGCGTGGCGGTCCTGCGCAAGGCGTTCATGGATACCATGAAGGACGGCGAATTCCTCGCCGAAGCCGGGAAGCTGAAGCTGGAAATCAACCCCGTTTCCGGGGCGGCGGTCCAGGACATCGTACAAGAGGTCTACCAAACCCCCAAATCCGTCGCGGCGGCCGTAGCCGGGATGATCAATCATTGAATTTCCGCCGCGCCTTGAAACGTCACCGGCCGGAGACGGCCACCCGGCTTGGATGCGGCGCGGCTGATTAGTGCGGCCGCAACAGCTCCGGCGGGTGCCACACCACCGTCCGCCTGCCGTTCTTGAACACCGCCAGCGGGCGAGAGATTTCGGCGATCGCCTGCTCGGGCTCTTGCGCGGCGATGATCACGACGTCGGCAGGGTGGCCGACGGCGAAGCCGTAATCCTTCAAGTTGAGCAGCCGCGCGGACATGTCGGTCAACATGCCGAAGCATTCGCGAAGCTCCCGCGGACGATCGATCTGCAGCGTGTTGGCGTAGAGATTCGCCATGCGAATGAGCGAGCAGTCGCCGTAAGGCGTCGCCGGATTGAGAATATTGTTGGAGGAGAGCGAGCACTTGACGCCGTGCCTGACCAGCAGATTTGCGTCCGCCACGCCGCGAGCGACGGAATGATCGCGATTGCGGCCCATCAGAAAAAGGTCCGTCGCCGGCAGCACGGTCACCGCGATTCCGGTATCAGCCAGGCTGCGGGCGAGCGCCGCAACTTGGTCCCGCGGCATGAGCGACAGCTTGGCCATGTGACCAACGACGACTCGTCCGCCGCGCCGGTATTTCTCCGTGAGCTCGCGCACCAAGTGGATGTTCATGCCGTCGGGCGTGGGCCCGACGTCGAGATGTATGTCGATATCGACGTCGAATTCGCGCGCCAGCTCGAAGATGCGGTGGATCTGTCCGGCTTCATCGGTGTCGTAGCGCGGCGCACCCCCGATCACCCGCGCGCCTCGCTTCAAGCCCTCGACCAGCAGCTCGTCGGTGCCCGGATAATTGATCAGTCCTTCCTGCGGAAAGACGCAGATCTCGATATCGATCGCCCAGCGATAATCGGCGATCAGCGATTGCACTGCCTCGAAACCCCGCATGCCGATTCCCGGATCGACTTCGACCTGCGTGCGCATGCGGGTGGTCCCATGCTCGATGCACGCTTCGAGCGTGCGCTCGGCCCGCATGCGCACGTCGTCGACCGACATGCTCTTCTTCAGCGGCGCGACGCCCTTGACCGGGCTCAGCTGGCTGCGCTCCTGTGGCGCGCAGCGATCCATGATGCGCGACTTGTCGAGATGGATGTGAGTTTCGATCAGACCGGGACAGGCGAGGTATCCTTTGGCGTCGTAGACCTCCGCGTCGGCGACGATTCCCCGCGCGATCGCAGCGATGCGGCCCTGCTTGACGCCGATATCCAGCGCTCCATCCGATGGGCGGTCGGACAGGCGCGCGTTGCGGATGATGAGGTCCACGGCTTTGTCCCTCCCGAGCGCCGGCGCCAGATCGCGTCAGCCGCGTTGCCCCCGCCGGTGCCTGTCGATCATGTTGATCGTCCGCCGGGCGGAAAGGATCGCGCCTTCCTGCCAGGCACCTATTTGGCTGAGATGTTCCCCGGCGAAGTAGAACGGACCATCCGGCGCGTTGAGCAGGGCATAGTCGCTGTCGCGGCCCGCCTGGTAGCGGGCAGCGATGCCGAGGCTATAAGGCACTTTCGACCAGACGATCGCCAGCGGCTTTTCAAGCTCCCGAGCCCGCCCAGGATGCAACCCTTCGATCGCGGCACGGCTCTTTTCGAACTGCTCGGCCAAGGGCGCGCGTGCCAACTCGTCGGCATCCTCGCGGGTGGCATAGGCGCCGAGCAGAATCCCGTTTGGCGAGAAGAAGCGATCGCTCGGGTACCACACCAGCGTCGTCGGCCCTTTCACCCAGGAGATGCCGCCGTAGATCTGCTCATCGGTCTCCCAGAACCGGCGCGACTGCCACGCGATCTTGATGGCGTTGCCGTAGCCGACGCCGTGGATCGCCGCGCGGTAGGCAGGAGAAAAGTCGGACGCAACCGCATTCAACACCTTCAGCGGGATCGTCACGATGCAATATGCGGCCTCGAGTGTGTTCGCCTTTCCGGTCCGCTTGTCGGTGAAGGATATGCTCACTCCGTCGTATCGGCGCCGGATGGCGGTGACTTCGCTGGCGAGGCGAACGACCGCGCCGAGCTTCTGCGCAAATGCCGTCGCGATGCGATCCATCCCGCCGACGGGCTGGAACATGGTGGCCTGCTGGCTGAAATTCTCCTCGAACAGCATGGCGGTCCACATGTCGGCGTCGAGCAGCACACCGAAGGGAACGGGATCGCGCGTCACGCCGACTTGGTCGGCCGGGCCCGGCAGGGCCTGGTAGCCCGAGCGCGTCGAGCCCCGATAGCGGAGATCGGGCGAAAGGTCGCCATACTGCCGAAGAAACGCGAGCATTCGATCTTTGTCGTAGGCGGTCAATTCCTGGTCGAGCGCGCCTCGATTGATGGCCTTGCCGAGCAATTCCGAGATTTCGCCACGCGCATCGTTGACGACCCGGCGCATCTCGATGGGCCTGCCGCCATTCGCCATCGGGTTGAGCAGCAGCGCACCGCGACTGGTATTGACCTCCACCTCGAGGGCGACGCCCAATTCGCGACAGTAGCCGAGAACCGCCTGATGATGGCTGGGCAGTCGCGCCGCGCCCGCGTTCCAGTAGAGGTCTGGATCGAATTCGCAGATCTGGCGTGAGCCGTCGCTCATTTCGAGGGTCGTGCCGCGCCGGATCGTCCAGTTGCGGCCCCCGACGCGATCGCGTGCTTCCAGAACAGTGACATCGTAGCCGGCTTTTCCGAGCTCATAGGCGGCGGAAAGGCCGGCAACCCCGGCGCCGAGGACGACGACCTTGGTGCCGTGACCGATGCCGGTTTCGAGGCGCAGGGGCTCGGCGGCGGCCGTGGTTCCGAGCAGGCCCATTGCCTGCATCGTGAGGTAGGCCGCGCGATATCCCCCGGCTTGCGCGACCTGCCGCAGGAAGTCCCGACGCGTGCCGCTCATTCCTTCCTCGCGGTTCTTGGCCGCCGGCGGTCCAGGGCATTGGCAACTTGGGCAGGCAGCGAGCGCACCTATTCGACCTCGAGGATCATCTCGACCTCGACCGCGGCGTTGCCGGGAAGGCCGGCCATGCCGACGGCCGAGCGGGCGTGCTTTCCGATCGCCTCGCCGAACACCTCGACCATCAAATCGGAGAACCCGTTCACCACCTTGGGCTGCTCGCTGAAGCCCTCGGCGGAGTTGACCATGCCGAGGACCTTGACGATACGCCGGACGCGATCGAGGCTTCCGAGCGCCGTGCGCACTTTTCCCAGCATGATGATTCCGGCTTGCCGCGCGGACTGGTAACCCTGCTCGACGCTGAGGTCTTTTCCGACCTTTCCTTTGAGCGGCCACTGCGCACCCGGCGTATTGCCGGATAGAAACAGCAATTTCCCTGCTTGCACCGCGTTGACGAAGTTGGCGGCCGGGACCGACTCGGGCGGCAAGACAATGTTCAATTGCTTCAGCCGGGCTTCGGGGCTCCCCGCCGTCTGTGCCGGCGCAGACCCCGATACGGCAATCAGGATCAGCATTGCAGCACCGGCCATGCTGCGCGGGGTTCTCATTTCACGGCTCCTCATCTCGCCGATGAATGATGGTCGGCGTGATCTGCGAAAAATACCGATGGATTGCAACTTTCCGCCGATGACGTCTACGCTATTTCAGTCGGCCGCGCCCGCGCAAGATGGTGCGGTCGATGCCGGAATCGGCACGAGCGGCACGGCGTGGCGCGCGACCGGACGCCATTCCGCAAGCGCTCGATGTTCCGCCCGTAGCGGGCAAACGTCGCCGCAAGCCGGGCCAAGCCGGCGGACAGGCCGCGCGGCACGACGGGAACGTCGCTGGATCCTGCGGCGAGGGCGTGGCCATTTCCGCCGAGAGCGCTAATCAGCTACCGTCGACCGGTGCCATCGTGCGACCGGTGCGCACGACGATGCGGCTGCACTCAGTGTGGGACGACCGTGACCGCGCGTATTCGCAAGCTACTCAACGATCTGGCCGAGACGTTCTGGCTGGTCCCCGCGCTGATGGTTGTCGTCGGCGTATTGTTGGCGGTCGGGCTTGTCGAGCTCGATCGCAGCGGGATTGTTCCGCCGCGGCTGCTCGAAACCTCCTGGCTCTACAACGGCGGCGCCACCGGCGCCCGCACGCTGCTGGGAGCGATTGCGTCGTCCACCATCGGGGTGGCCGGCACCGTGTTCTCGATCACCATCGCCGCGTTGTCCCTGGCGGCCGGCCAGATGGGACCGCGGCTGCTCCGCAACTTCACGCGCGATCGCGGCAACCAGATTACGCTCGGCGCCTTCCTCGGCACGTTTTCCTATGCGCTGATGGTGCTGCGCAGCGTGCGCACCCCGAGCGAGGGCGAATTCATACCGCATCTTTCGCTCAGCATCGGGATTCTGCTCGCCTTCGTCTGCGTCGCGACCCTCGTGTTCTTCGTTGGACACATGGCGGGCCGCATCAACGTGGATACCGTGATCGATTTGGTAAGCGAGGATGTTCAGTCCGCGATCGGGCGGCTGACGACCGACACCCGGCCATCCGCGCCGCCACCGGCCACCTTCTGGCGAGACGCCGTGCCGGTGGTCGACGCGCGGCGCGGTTATCTGCAGCAATTGGACGATCACGGCCTTGCGGATTGGGCAGCCGAACACCGGACGGCGATCCGCCTGCTGGTGCGGCCCGGAGACTACGTATTCCCCGGCACGGCGGTCGCCGTGGTGATCCCCCCCGCCGACGGAACCGACGAGGCGATCCGCAACGCCACGGCCCTGGGCTCGCAACGCGTGAGTTCCGCCGACCTCGAATTCGCGGTCCGGCAGTTGGTCGAGGTCGCGGTGCGGGCGTTGTCCCCCGGCGTCAACGACCCCAACACCGCCATCGGCGTGGTCGACCGACTGGGGTCCGCGCTGTGCGACGTGGTGCCGCTCTACCTGCCGAGCGGTGTTTTTCTGCGCAATGATCGACCTGCTTTGGTCGTTCCGAGCATCGACTATGACGGACTGGTCGACACGATGTTCCACATGGTCCGGCAGAACGCCGCCGGAAGCGCTGCGGTCCTGATCCGGATGCTGGACGTGCTGACCGCCGTGGTCAGTCGTGAACGCGATGCGACACGGATAGGCACGCTGCAGCGCCACGCCGACCTTATTCTCGGCGACGCCGAACGGAACATCTCCACGCCTGCCGATCTCGGCGATATTCGCAAGCGCCATGCGCGGTTCGGCACGGTGCGGCAGCACGGCGTGATCGGATATATCGAGGCGTTGGAGGCCTGAGGAACGCCGGCCTCGCTCGCCGTGACGCAGTGGCCGACGCGAGCCGCGCCGCAGCAGGGCTCAAAATCGCGACAGATCAGGCGGTCTTGAGCTGGCGGGTGGCGAAATACTCGCCGAAGGTGACGATCGCTGCGATCACGAATCCGATCGCCTCGAAATAGACCGCGCTCGGGAACGCCTGGCTCGGGATCATCAGCGCAAGACCGGCGGCGAGATAGACGGCACGCATGACGAAACCCATCGGCCGGAAGAAGTAGCCGAGCACGCCGGCAGTGGCGAACCAGACACCGATGAAGGCGGTGACCGCGGCGATCAGCACGTCGAGCGGCTGGCCTTGCATGATCAGGCTGGGCGACATCACGAACATCACCGGCACCACCAGCGCGGTCCACCCGAGACGCACCGCCTGCACCGCGGTTTCCATCGGCCCGGCACCGGCAAGGTTGGCGGCGACGAAGGCGGCGATGGCGACCGGCGGCGTGATCAGCGAGACCAGTCCGAAATAGAACACGAACATGTGCGCGGCGAGCGGGTTGATGCCGAGCTTGATGAGCGGCGGAGCGGCGAGCGTCGCCACCAGCAGATAGATGGCGGTGGTCGGCATCCCCATGCCGAGGATGATGCAGACCAGCGCCGTCAACGCCAGCAGTCCGAACAGGCTGTGCTGCCCGAACTCCACCAGGATGAATGTCAACCCGAATCCTAGCCCGGTCACATCGATGATGCCGATGATGATGCCCGCCATGGCGCCGACGATGACCACGTCGGCGACCGCTATCCCGGTGTCACGAAAGGCGAGGAACAGATGAATCGGGTGGAGTCGCCGCCCCTTGTAACCGAAGACCCAGTTCACAAGCACGACGGCGGCCGCCGCCCACAGCGCGCTTTCTTCCGGCGTGCGGTTGAGCGAGAACAGCGCATAGACCAGGACGGCGATCGGAATGACGAAGAACCAGCCCTCCTTGAGCACGCGCAACAGCGGCGGAACCCGTTCCGGCGGCAGCGGCGCGATGTGCTTGCGGGCGGCTTCGAGGTCGGCGTAGATGAACACGGCCGCGTAGTAGAGCACCGACGGAATGATCGCCGCGATCGCGACCTCGGCGTAGCTGATCTGCAGAATCTCGGCCATCAGGAACGCGGCCGCGCCCATCACCGGCGGCATGATCTGGCCTCCGGTCGAGGCCACCGCTTCGATTGCCCCGGCGACCTTGCGCTCGTAGCCGCCTTGGCGCATGAGCGGAATGGTGATCACGCCGACCGACGCAACGTTGCTGACCGCGCTGCCGGAGATCATGCCGAACAGGCTCGACGCCACCACGGCGATCTTGGCCGCGCCGCCGCGCCGGTGACCCATCAGCGCCGATGCGATGTCGGTGAACCATTCCGACGCTCCGGACTTGAGCAGCAACTGCCCGAAAAAGACGAACATGATGACGATGGTGCAGATGATCGTCATCGGCAGGCCGAACATGGCGACGGGGTCGGTCGAAATGTATGCGACCAGGTTGTAGAAGTCTTGCGTTCGCGCCTGCAGTTTTCCGGGAATGAGATTGCCGAACAGCGCATAGAGCACGAATCCGGCGACGATGATCGTGAAGCTCCAGCCCGCGGTACGGCGCAGCGCCTCGATGGTGAGCGGCAACAGCACGACGCCGATCGTGAATGCTTCGGGCTTGCGGTAGAACGCCTGGTCGATCAGCACGGGATAGCGGATCGCGAGATATGCGCCCATGACCAGGCCGGCGGCGGCGGCCACGAGGTCGTACCAGGGAATCTCGTTGCGCCGCGCGCCGCGACGCGCCGGTTCGCGGACGAAGATGATCGCGAGCGCCAGCCCCAGGATGGCGGCAAGCCCCTGCTCGGTGAACAGCGTGACGCCGAATGTCACAGGTATCTGGGCAGCGAAGAAGACGGCGATGATGCAAAGCAGGGTGCCGCAAATCAGACTGACCAAGTCCGTAATACGCTTCGCGGGGGCGCTCCTCGCATCGGGGTGTGCGTCGCCGGAGCTGGGATGTGCATCCGTCATCAGAAATTGCATTCCAGGAAGAGTTGAGCCTCAATCCGAACCGCCGGGCCAATGTCCCGGCCGGGCCACCCCTTTCGATCGAGCCGCCTGCGCCGGACACCCGGCGCAGGCGGAGCGCTCCGTTCCTCAGTGCTTCCAGACGCCGGCCGTCTTGTAGAAAGCGATCGCGCCAGGATGGTACTCCATGCCGGGTCCCTGGTCCTTCGCAATCTGCTTGGGATTCCACTCGCGCCAGATGGCGCTCGACGCCTTGACCTCGTCGGCATGATCGTAGAGCGCCTTGACCACTTTCATGACCACCTCGTCCGGCACGCCCTTATAGGCCCACAGCATGAAGTCGTAACCGATGATGTGGATCTTCTCCTTCACGACCGGGGTCTGCGGCGAGGGGTTGAGCTCGACGAAGTAGGTCTTGGGCAGCATTTCGAGCGTCTTCTTTGCGCCCGGCCCGCTCGGATCGAAGTCGACATAACGGACACCGCCGTCGATTTTCGTGTCCATCTCTTTGTTTCCGGCCGATCCCGCGGCCGAGATGACCGCATCGACCTTGCCCTGCATGAGCATCTCCCAGCTCTGGCGCAGGCCGACGCAGGGGACCTGCTCGATATCCGCCATGGTCAGGCCGCCATCGGCGAGAAAGCCTTCCATGAACGTCTGGAACAGCGGCGCTGCCTTGAACCCGTAGGGGATGCGCTTGCCCTTGAGGTCGGCCACCTTGCGGACGTTACCCTTCACCGGCGTGACGAGACCGGTGCTGAACGGCATCAGCGTCGCGACCAGCCGGAGGTTGTCGTATTTGTGCCCCGCAGATAGCCCGAGGCCAGCGAAGGCCTGATAGGTCTGGAACATGTTGCCGACGCCGAAATCGAGTTGTCCGTCGTTGACGACGGGAATGTATTGCTGCGTGCCCCCCATCGCCTGGGTGCGCATCTGCAGGCCGGAATGTTCGGAGACGACCTTGGAGATGGCGGCGGTCATCTGCGCCACGGCCGTCGACTTCGTGGTTCCGATGCCGACCATCTCCGCGTTGGCCGGGGCTGCAAGAGCACCGAGCATCAGGCACCCGGCGGCAACCGGCGCGACCGCGACAAATCTCATCGATTTCATGACCTGCTCCTTCCAACGTGTTCGTTGTTCCCGTTCGCCGCCATTCGGCTCGAGTTCGGATCTTCCGGTCGGATGCCAGATTGCCGGCGCCCCAGCTCGCGCCGCCGCGACCAAGTCATGTAATTAAAGCATAGCGTGCGCACTCATGCGCATTGCTGGTTGCGACACAATGTCCGGGTATGTCGGGCTGCAGGCGGGCGAACGCGTACCGCGATGATGTCGCCGAACCGGTTGCCTGCTGCCGGGCTGCCACCCGATCCGGGATTATTTCAACCCTGCGCGAGTCTCCACCGGCGTCTGCGCAATTCCCGATTGTTGCGAGCAAGCCGCGCGTTTACGCGGGCTACGCCGCAGCGGTCCGCAGTCTTTCGCGTCGTCGTCTTGCAAGCCCGCCGGCTCAGTAGCCCATGCCGCGGTCGACCACATGCTCGAGCGGTAAGCCGGCCTCGCAGCGTTCGATCTGGCGCAGCACACCGACGACGAGCGCGGCCGGATCGGAGGCGGCGGCGTTGTGCGGCGTGACCGTCACGTTCGGATGCGTCCACAGCGGGCTCCCCGCCGGCAGCGGCTCGGTCGGAAATACGTCGAGCGTGGCGCCTGCGAGCGATCCTTCCGCCAGTGCGGCAAGGATATCGGCGTCGACCTGGAGCGCGCCGCGCCCGGCATTGATCAGATGGGCGCCGCCGGCGGCGCCGTCGCGCTTGAGCCTACGCAACAGATCGAGGCGGATGATTCCTCGCGTCGCCGGCGTCGCCGGCAGGAGACAGACCAGGATCTCGGTGCGCCGGAGAAAGGCGCCGAGCCCCTCGTCGCCGTGAAACGTCTCGATGCCTGGAAGCGTCTTCGGCGTGCGGCTCCAGCCGGCGACGCAAAAGCCGATTCGCCGCAGCGCCGAGGCCGCGTCGCGGCCGAGCACGCCGAGCCCCATCACGCCGACCGCAACTGCGCTCGCCGGCGGCTGCGCATGCTCGCGCCAGATGCGTTGGCGCTGCTGGGCATCGTAGCTCCGCTGGCGGCGGTGATGCATCAGCACATGCAGCACGACGTATTCGGTCATGCGCATGGTGAGATCGGCATCGACGATTCGAACCACCGGCACGTCGGGCAAATCCGGGTCGGCGAAGACATGGTCGACGCCGGCACCGAGAGAAAACACCGCCCTGAGTCGCGGCAGACCGGCCAACAGCCCGTGCGGCGCGTGCCAGGCGCAGACATAGGCGATGTCGGCGGGATCGCCGAGGTGCTCCGGCCATCGCCGCAGATCGTGCTGCGGAGCAAGCATCCGAATACGCTCCTCCCAGCCCTTCGGATCGAGCCCGGTGACGGCAAGGAGGATCGCGGACATCAGGGCGAAACGCTGCCCGTCCGCACGATCTCGGCGAGCCGGCCGCGATTGATCGCCAGCCACTGCAGCGCGACGATGAGCGGACCGTTGTAGACGGCCCCGCCGGAGAGCGCGGCGAGCGCCGCGTCGATTGCGACCCGCATCGGCACGGTCTCCTCGTGCTCGGCGGCCGCGCCCGCTCGCTCGGGCACGCGCGATGAATCGACCTCGCCGAGAAACAGCGTGATCTCCTCGTCGCAGATGCCTGGCGAGGTCAGGTAGGTGAACAGCTCGATCAGCGCATTCGGCGCCAAGCCGATCTCCTCGACGCATTCGCGCCGGGCCGTCTCGGCCGGAGTCTCGTCCGCCTCGACATGACCGGCGACGATCTCGATGAGGTCCCCATTGCCGTTGGCAAGGTGAGCGGCCAAGCGAAACTGCCGGATGAGGACGAGTTCGTCGCGTGCCACGTCGACCGGCAACACCGCCGCCACCGGTCCGGCACGCAGGATGTCGTGCACCCGCGCGCCGCGGCGCGCGCCAGCCGGAGACCAGCGAAACCGCTCATAGCGTCGGAAACCCTCGGCCCGGATCTCGCGATCGGAGAGGACCACATCGGCGGGAGCGTCGGCGATCGGACCGTGCGCGCCTTTCACCGGCCTGCCCCCTGGTCGTTACTGCGCCACCACGCCCTCGGGCACGGTCTCCAAATTGAAGGCGGCGGCCAGGAGCGCGCGCGTATATTCGCTCTTGGGACGGGCGAATAGCTCGGCGGCGGGCCCCTCCTCCACCACCTTGCCGTGACGCATCACGACGAGGCTGCTCGCCAGCGCCGCGACCACCCGCAGATCGTGGGAGATAAAAATGTAGGTCAGGTTGCGCCGCTTCTGCAGTGCTCGCAGAAGGTCGACGATCTGCGCCTGGATGAGCATGTCGAGCGCGCTCGTCGGCTCGTCGAGCATCACGAAAGTCGGCTCCAACACGATGGCGCGGGCGACCGCGATGCGCTGGCGCTGGCCACCGGAGAATTCGTGCGGATAGCGGAACCGGGTCGCGGGATCGAGGCCGACGTCCTGCAGCGCCCACACCACGCGCTCCTCGCGTTGCGCTCCTGTCAGCTTCGGGTGATGCACCCACAGTCCTTCCTCGATGATGTCGGCGACCGACATGCGCGGCGAAAGCGAACCGTAGGGGTCCTGGAATACGATCTGCATGTGGTGGCGGAACGGCCGCATCTTGCGGAAGGTCAATCCGGTGATCGCACTGCCGAGAAAAACGATCGGTCCCCGCGACGAGACGAGGCGCAGGATGGCCAAGCCCAGCGTGGTCTTGCCCGAGCCGGATTCGCCCACGATGCCGAGGGTCTCGCCCTGGCGCACCGCGATGCTGACCCCGTCGACCGCCTTGATGTGACCCGCGACCCTACGCAACACTCCGCGCTTGATCGGGAACCAGACTTTGAGGTCCGTGGTCTCAATGACGACCGGGGCAGCGGTATTGACAGGCGCCGGATCGGGCTTGGGCTCGGCCGCCAGCAGCGCGCGCGTATAGGCGTGCTGCGGCGCCGCGAACACCTGCTCCACCGGGCCGGTTTCCACGATCTTGCCCTCCTTCATGACGCAGACCCGGTCGGCGAGCTTGCGCACGATGCCGAGATCGTGGGTGATGAACAGCATCGCCATGCCGAGGCGCGTCTGCAGCGCCTTGAGCAGGCTCAGAATCTGCGCCTGCACGGTCACGTCGAGCGCGGTCGTCGGCTCGTCGGCAATCAGGAGATCGGGCTCGTTGGCGAGCGCCATGGCGATCATCACGCGCTGGCGCTGACCGCCGGACAATTGGTGCGGATAGCTCTGGAGTCGCGTCTCGGGCTCGGGGATGCCGACCTGGGTCAACAGCTCGATCGTCCGCGCGCGCGCGGGTTCGCCGGTGAGGCCCTGGTGGAGCAAGAGGATCTCGCCGATCTGCTTCTCGATGGTGTGGAGCGGATTGAGCGAGGTCATCGGCTCCTGGAAGATGATGGTGATGTCGTTGCCGCGCACGTGGCGGATCTTGGCTTCCGGCAGAGTCAGCAGCTCCTCGCCCTTGAAGCGGATCGAGCCGGAGGGATGGCGCGCCGCCGGGTAAGGCAGGAGCTTCAACACCGACAGCGCCGTGACCGACTTGCCCGAGCCCGACTCGCCGACCAGCGCGACGGTCTCGCCTTTCTTGATTGCAAAGGAGATGCGGTCGACGGCCAGCGTCTCGTGCTGGCCCTGGCGGAATGCGACGGAGAGGTCCTCCACCTCCAGCAGCTTGTCGTAGCCCGCGTCCATCGCGCTCACCCGAATGTCTTGCGCGGGTCGAAGGCGTCGCGCACGGCTTCGCCGACGAAGATCAGCAGCGACAGCATCGTCGCCACCGTCATGAAACCGCAGATGCCGAGCCAGGGCGCCTGGATATTGGCCTTGCCCTGGGACAGCATTTCGCCGAGCGACGGCGAGCCCGGCGGCAGGCCGAAGCCGAGAAAGTCGAGCGCGGTCAGCGTCATCACCGATGACGAAAGGATGAACGGCAGGAACGTCATGGTGGCGACCATGGCGTTGGGCAGAAGATGCCGGAACATGATGGTGCGGTTCGACACGCCGAGCGCGCGCGCTGCCTGGATGTATTCGAAATTGCGCCCGCGCAGGAACTCCGCCCGCACCAGTCCGACCAGCGACACCCAGGAGAACAGCAGCAGAATCCCGAGCAGCACGAAGAATCCGGGCACCAGCACCGACGAGATGATCAGCAGCAGATAGAGCGACGGGATCGAGGTCCAGACCTCGATGAAGCGCTGGAACAGCAGATCGGTCCAGCCGCCGAAATAGCCCTGTACCGCGCCGGCGGCGACGCCGATGACGGAGGAAACGAGCGTCAGGGCCAATCCGAACAGCACGGAGAGCCGGAAGCCGTAGATCAGCCGTGCCGCCACGTCGCGGCCCTGGTCGTCGGTGCCGAGCCAATTGTATTCGAGGTCGCTGCAGCCGTTGAGGCCCTTGCGCTCGACCACCGCCTTGCATTGCTGCTCGGTCAGCATCCAGGTCGGCGGCGAGGGCGCCGGCGTCGGCAGATCGAGATTGTGGGTGTTGTAGGAGTAGCGGATCGGCGGCCACAGCATGTAGCCGCCCTTCTCGGCGATCAGCTTCTGCAGATACGGATCGCGGTAATCGGCCGCGGTCTCGAAGTCGCCGCCGAACGCGGTTTCCGGGTAGTTCACGAACACCGGAAAATACGACCGGCCGTCGAAGCGGACGTAGAGCGGCTTGTCGTTGGCGATGAACTCGGCGAACAGCGAGAGCACGAACAGCACCATGAAGAGCCAGAACGCCCAATAGCCGCGCCGGTTGGCCTTGAAGCTCTGCCAGCGCCGGCGATTGAGCGGCGACATCGCCAGGCTATGCCGTTCCGGCAGGACGCCGAGCCCCATCGGCGTTTGCGCGGTCGTTTCCGGGACCGTGATGGTGGTGCGGTCGTCCAGCTCACACCTCCCGCGTCTCGAAGTCGATGCGCGGATCGACCCAGGTGTAGGTGAGATCGGAAATCAGGTTCACCAGCAAACCGACCAGCGACATGATGTAGAGCGTGGCGAACACCACCGCGTAGTCGCGGTTGAGCACGCTCTCGAAGCCGAGCAGGCCCAGGCCGTCGAGCGAGAAGATGGTTTCGATCAGCAGCGAGCCGGAAAAGAAGGCGTGCACGAACGCGCCGGGGAAACCGGCGATCACGATCAGCATGGCGTTGCGGAAGACGTGCCCGTACAGCACCTGGCGCTCGGTGCAGCCTTTGGCGCGGGCGGTAAGCACGTACTGCTTGCGGATCTCGTCGAGGAACGAGTTCTTCGTGAGCAGCGTCATGGTGGCGAACGCGGCGAGCCCCATCGAGGTGATCGGCAGAACCAGATGCCAGAAATAGTCGAGGACCTTCCCCGTGAGCGAGAGCTGATCCCAATAATCGGAGGTCAAACCGCGCAGCGGGAAAATATTGAAGAAGGAGCCGCCCGCGAACAGGATGATGAGCAGGATCGCGAACAGGAATCCCGGAATCGCATAGCCGATGATGATGATGCCCGAGGTCCATACGTCGAAGTGCGAGCCGTCCTTGATCGCCTTGCGGATGCCGAGCGGGATCGAGATCAGGTAGGTCAGGAGCGTCAGCCAGATGCCGAGGGAGATGGACACCGGCAGCTTCTCCTTGATGAGCTGCAGGACGCTGGTGTCGCGAAAATAGCTCTTGCCGAAATCGAAGCGCAGGTAGTTCCACAGCATCAGGAAGAAGCGCTCGTAGGCCGGCTTGTCGAAGCCGAACTGCTTCTCCAGGCTCTTGATGAACTCGGGGTCTAGCCCTTGCGCCCCGCGGTATTTCGAGTTGACCGCGTCGACCGCCGAAGCGCCGCCCGGCTGCCCGCGCGCGCCGAAATCGCCGCTCGGCGAGCCCGAGATGCGCGAGGTCGCGCCGGTATCCGTGCCGGAGAGCTGGGCGATGACGCGCTCGACCGGTCCGCCCGGGGCGAACTGCACCACCACGAACGAGACCAGCATGATCCCGAACAATGTCGGGACCATCAGCAGCATACGACGGATGATGTAGGCGATCATGTCGTGGCCGCGCCCGCGCCGGATCTGCCGTTGCCCCCACCGAACATGCGCTAGCCCCGCTGCTCCATGGCCGACGCCTTGCCGCGATCGTACCACCAAGTCTCGGGGATTCCGCGCGCGTAGCGCGGTTTTTTCGCCGGCCGGCCGAAGACGTCCCAATAGGCCAGCCAATGCGAGGCCTTGTACCAGTGCGGAACCCAGTAGCGGCCGGCGCGGATCACCCGATCGAGCGCCTTGCAGGCCGTCACCAGGTTGGCGCGCGAATCGGCGGCGACGATGCGCTCGATCAGCGCGTCGACCACCGGGTCGGAAATGCCGGCGAGGTTCTGCGACCCCTTCAACGCGGCGGCCTGCGAGGAAAAAAAGCTGCGCAGCGAGTCCCCGGGCGTGCTCGAAAAGCTGAACCGCTGGATCGCGAGGTCGAAGTCGAAATCGTCGACGCGCTTGCGGTATTGCACCGGATCGACGATACGCAAACTCGCCTCGATGCCCAGCGTCGCGAGATTCTTGATGAACGGCATGTGGTGCGGCTGGAACGAGGGCTCGTCGAGCAGGAATTCGACGCTGAACGGTTCGCCCTGCGCGGCCACGCGTCTGCCGTCCTTGACCGGCAGGCCCGCCTGCTGCAGCAACGCGCTCGCCTTGCGCAGCAGCGCGCGGTCGTGGCCCGATCCGTCCGAGACCGGCGGCACGAACGGCTCGCCGAACACTTCGTCGGCGACCTTGCCGCGGAACGGTTCGAGTAACGCAAGCTCGGCAGCGTCCGGCCTGCCCGTCGCCATCATGTTGGAATTCTGGAACATGGAATGGGTGCGCTTGTACGACCCATACATGATGTTCTGGTTGGTCCATTCGAAATCGAACGCGTAGATGAATGCCTCGCGCACGCGTTTGTCGGCGAACTTCTCCCGCCGCGTGTTGAAGAACCAGCCCTGCGCCCCCGAGGGGGTGTCATCGGGGATGACGTCGCGCTTGACGCGGCCGTCGCGGATCGCCGGGAAGTCGTAACGCGTCGCCCAGATGCGCGAGGTGAACTCCTCCAAGAACAGGTAGTTCCTGGCGGTGAAGCCTTCGAACGCCACTTCGCGGTCACGGTAGTACTCGTAGCGCACGACGTCGAAATTGTTGGTCCCGCGCGCCACCGGCAGGTCGGCGCCCCACCAATTCTTGACCCGCTCGAATTCGATGTAGCGGCCGGGTTCGAAGCGGCCGACCTTGTAGGGGCCGCAGCCGAGCGGGACGTCGAGCGTCGTTTCGTCGAACGCGCGCTCAGCGTAGTAGGAACGCGAAAGAATCGGCAGCGAGGCGACGTAGAGCGGCACGTCGCGGGCGCGGTTGGCCGCGAAGCGCACCACCACGGTGGCGTCGTCGGGCGCTTGCGCGTCGGCGAAGTCGCGCAGCAATTGCTGGGCGATGGGATGCCCCTTCTCCTTGAGAGTCTTCAGCGAGAACACGACGTCCGCCGCGGTCAGCGCGCTGCCGTCGTGAAAGATGATGCCCGGCCGCATCAGAAAGCGGTAGGTCAACCCGTCCGCCGACAGCTCCACGGCCCGGGCGGCGAGGCCGTACATCGAATCCGGCTCGTCCTCGGCGCGCGCCATCAGGCTCGCGAAGGTGAGCTGCATGCCCTGTGCGCCGTCGCCCTTGAGGATGAAGCTGTTGAGCGAATTGAAGGTGAGGAAATTCTGGTTGTAGGCGCGGGTCGACCCGACATGGGAAAACACGCCGCCCTTCGGCGCGTTCGGGTCGACGTAGTCGAAACGCTTGAAGTCGGGCGGGTATTTGAGATCGCCGAACGCCGAAATGCCGTGACGCTCGGCCACGCTCGCCGGCGCCGGCGTGGCGACCATGAGCGAGACCGCGCCGGCCCCCAGCGCGAGAGTCTCGCGG